>NZ_JACHGJ010000007.1 GCF_014207565.1 Spirochaeta isovalerica
GTTCCTCAGCGCCTATATGGGACGCCTCTTCGACAACCCCGAGGTCGTGTTCAACGAAGATATGCTCAAGCCCGAGCTGCAGAGCATGGAAGACTACGTGGACGGAATCAGGAACATCTGTGAAGCCCAGCAGAAAGTGGCCAAAGCCTATGTGGAAGACGGCAGCGTGGAAGGAGCCATTCCTCCCCTCAAAGCGATTATCTACATCATGGCCGAAGGCAGCTATGAAGGGAAGACAGCAGAGGATCCGCAAATCCGCAAGCTCTTCGACAGGGAATACGTTCTGGAGAGCGACTGGTATAAAGCGAGACTGGTCCGCTATCAGGAAAACAGGATCGCCCAGATCGAGAGCAGCCTGGCCTATATGGATAAATTCCTGGCGCAGGAAAGACACCGCGACGAAGCCATGAAGCTGGGTATCCCCTCAAGGATTCAGAAGGCGAAAGCTGAGCTGAAGGAAATAAAAGATCCCCGGTTCCTTGAAAGGATCAAGGGAACCCTGGGATTGGATCCCCTTTACAGAAACTGATAGACAACAGAAATCAGTGGCGGAATGGAACCCTTAGGAGGTTTTATTCCGCCTTTTTTTTTTACCTACCGGACAGGGGCTGATCCGACAGAAAATTATTTCTGATTGAGAAGCTGAAAAACCGTATCTCTGTTGTCGGCATTCATAATCTGTTCCCTCAATTCGGGATTATTCATCTTCCGTCCGATCTCAGCCAGTAATTGGATATGCGGTCCGACATGGGATTTGGGAGAGATAATAAGAAAGAAGAGTCTTGTCGGTTTCTTATCGAGAGAATCAAACTCTATCCCCTCCCTGTCGATTCCCACAGCCATAACGATATTGTCGGAAGCGTCGCATTTGGCATGAGGAATGGCTATGCCGTTTTCAAAACCGGTGGACATGGAAGCTTCTCTTTCCAGAACGGCATCGAGAACCATTTTGCGGTCCTCGATAGCTCCGGCATCGGCAACGAGGTCTACCAGTTCTTTGATGACGGCGTTTTTATCCCGGCTCTTAAGGTCGAGGGTAATGAGATCCTTCCGGAGATACTTGGAAATATTGAGCGTCGTTTTAAAATCCGCCGCATCCTCTTTGACGATTTCCCGCATTTCAGGCGATTTGACCAGCTCCTCAAGAGAGGACACGGAGTTGTCCAGCTCAACCAGAGTTTCATAAACCGTCTGACGGCCGTAGGCCAGATCGTCCTGATTTGAGGCGGAAACTTTCATAACGCTTCCCTTCAGGTCCACACCGAGGTACTTCTGCCCTCTGCTCATGAGAAAGGAACGGCCGGGCTGCGTCTCTGAATCGGTGACGAAAAATCCCTCGTCCTTGAAACTGCCGATCACCTGGGAGGCCACCAGCTCCACCAGGCGCACAGTGGGAAACTTAACTTTATAGGAAACACCTTTATGGTAATCGAAATAGGATTTTTCCGCTTTGACATTCAGCAGGTCCATAAGTTTTTTCACTGTCGTCCCCTGAACGAGGAGAGTGAAGAGGATGTAACCCAGTGTGATGTGGACAATGACATCCTTGCCGGGAAAACTGTTGGGAATGGTCAGAACCAGAGCGACGGGAACGGCCCCCCTCAACCCGCCCCAGAAGAGTATGGCCTGAAAAGCCGGTGAGATTTTTATCCCCCCTTCAAAGCGGTTGTACAGGGGAATAATCAGATAGATGACAGCGGCCCGCGCTGCCGTAACAGCGGGGATGACCAGGAGCATAAGCTTGAGACTGGTAAACAGTCCCGTCTGATCGGAAAAATTCTGAGCTTCCGTAAGACCGAGCAGAAGAAAAACGAAACTATTGGCCACGAAGGAGAAATAATCCCAGAAGTTTTCCATGAAGTAATGGTTTTCATGCTTCAGCACATCGTTGCTCAAGAGCGTGACAACGATTCCCGCCGCCAGAGTGGACATGACTCCCGAAACATGAAGGAGGTCCGCCGTAATAAAAGAGATGTAAGCCATGATAAGACTGACGGTAATCTGAAGAGGCACATTGTTGCGCTGGAGACGGACAATAAAACCGCCGATCAGTCCGACAGCCGAACCGATCAGCAAGCCGCCGAGCAGCACGATCAGGAAGCTGATAACAGAATTGAAAACAAGGGTTCCCACAGTACTTATGCCGCTGTTGAGAGCCGAAAGAATAATGGAAAAGAGAACGATCGCCGTGGCGTCATTGAAAATGCTCTCTCCATCGACCAGGGTTACAAGCTGCCGGGGGGCTCCGATTTCATTGAAAAGAGAGATAACGGCAACCGGGTCAGTGGCGGAAATCAAAGCGCCGAACAGCAGGGCCGAGCCGAGCCCCAGAGTCGCGGACAAGCTCAGAAAGCCTCCGACGATACCCGTCGAGATCATAACGCCCAGGACAGCGAGTAACAGAATCGGGACAATGTTTTTCTGAAGAGCCTTCAAATCCATATTGATGGACGCGTCGTAAATAAGTGTCGGAAGGATGAGATACAGAATCGTATCGGGTGTGAGGCTGAGATTGACCAGCGGCTCATATGCGACCTGAATCGCCAGAATCCCCAGAACGAAGCCGACAACCACCAGGCCGATGGTATAGGGAAAATGCAGTTTTTTCAATAAAACCGAAGAAGCGACTGCTATAGCCAGAAATCCGATAATGAGAAATATATTCAGTGCCAGTTCATGCTCCATTAAATAGATCCTCTCTGCTTTTATATTCTATTATATACAAACAGGAACAGTATTCTCATTAATATCAATAATCAATATGTTATGCTCCTTTTTATGCAATCGATCATATAGACCTGTGTTAGAATCTCACAGAGGAGAGGACAATGGAATCCATTCGCAACATTTACAGAATCGGCTACGGTCCGTCCAGTTCCCATACCATGGGACCTCAGCGGGCGGCAGAAATCTTCCTGGACAGAAACCCGAAAGCTTCCCGCTACGAAGTAATCCTCTATGGCAGTCTGGCTCTGACGGGCAGAGGCCATTTTACCGACCGGATCCTGGAACAGACATTTCCCGCCGGAAAACTGGACATTATCTGGAAGCCGGAAGAAACCCTCCCCTTTCACACAAACGGAATGAAACTGAAGGCAATGGAAACTGGCGGCCGTGAGTTGGATTCCGCGACTGTCTACAGCATAGGCGGAGGAGCCATAAGATGGGAACCGGAACCGCAGAAAACCGCCGGTTCTCTTTATGATCTGACGACGATGAAAGAGCTGATCCGGTACGCCAGACAATCGGGAAAATCCCTTTGGGAAATTGCCGAAGACAGGGAAGGCGTTGAAATCTGGGATTACCTGAAAGAAGTCTGGGAGCATATGAAACAGAGCATCAGGAACGGACTGGAAAATGAGCATGTCCTGCCCGGAGACCTCAATTTGCCCAGGAAAGCCGCTTCATACTATGCCAAAGCCATTAATTCTACAGGGATTCTCAAACACAGAGGTAAAATTTTCGCCTACGCGCTGGCAGTTTCAGAGGAAAATGCCGGAGGGGGAAAAGTCGTGACGGCTCCGACCTGCGGCAGCTGCGGAGTCCTCCCTTCGGTTCTTTTCAACCTTCAGGAACAGTACAATTACAGAGACAGTAAAATACTCAAGGCTCTTGCCACAGCAGGACTGATTGGAAACCTGGTCAAGCACAACGCCTCCATTTCGGGGGCGGAAGTGGGGTGTCAGGGGGAAGTGGGAACGGCCTGCTCCATGGCCGCCGCCGCTGCAGCCAAACTCTTCGGGGGAACGCTCGACCAGATAGAATACGCGGCGGAGATGGGTATTGAGCATCACCTTGGACTCACCTGCGATCCGGTGGGAGGTTACGTTCAAATCCCCTGCATAGAAAGAAACGGATTGGCGGCGGGACGGGCCTACGAATCAGCGGTCTACGCCCTGTTTTCCGACGGACGGCACCGGGTGAGTTTCGACGAAGTCGTCCAGACCATGAAAGAGACGGGGCGGGACCTCCATTCCTCCTACAGAGAAACCTCGATCGCCGGTCTGGCCAAGCATTCGGGAAAGAGCAATGAATCATAAAATAGAAATACACGATGTCCGGAAATCGGGACGCTTGAAGGAATTTATAAAACTCCCCCGTTTAATCTACAATGATGATCCTCTCTGGGTCCCGCCTCTGCCTCTGGGAGAAAAACAAGAATACAGCAGTAAAAAGAACACGATCCTGGCCCGCTCCGATCATGCATTCCTGATGGCTGAGGCCAATGGAAAACCGGTCGGAAGACTCATTGTCTACATCGATCCCCGCTATAATTCCTTTCATAAAAGCAGAACCGGCTTTTTCGGTTCTTTTGAGTCCATCGATAATACCGATGTGAGCCTGGCGCTTTTTAAAGAAGCGGAAAGCTGGCTCCGGGAACGGGGTATGGAGGAGATTCTCGGTCCGATCAATCCCGTTTCCGAATCGTGGGGCTTTGTTCTGGAAGGTAACACGCCTCCTGTATTCCTCTCTCCCCATACGCCGGTCTATTACAACCGCCTGTCGGGAGAAGCGGGTTTTCATAAAGCCAAAGATCTTCTTGTTTATGAGGCCGATGCCCGGAAGGGTTATGTATTACCGGACCGCTTCACCCGATTCGCAGAAACAATTCTCAAAAGGAAACCGGAAATTACAGTTCGCCCCATCGACAAAAGAAAACTGAAAAGCGAAGCCCTTCATATTCTGAGAATACTGAATGATTCGGTCGCGGGGAACTGGGGCTATGTGCCCGTGGAAGAGGATGAAATGGCTGTCGTTCTTAAGCAGCTGAAACCCATAATGGATGCACAGGCCATCTGGTTTGTGGAAGACAGGGGATTTCCTATAGGCGTAGCGCTGGGCTTTCCCGATATCAACGTTCTTCTCCGGTCCGGTCGTGACCTGACGGTTCCCGGAACTCTCTGGAAGTTGTTGACGCAAAAAAAGAAAATCAAAGACTACAGGCTATGGGGACTGGCCGTACAACCGGACTACCACGGGATGGGACTGGATGTTCTTCTTTATGTAAGCCTTTACAGAGCTCTGGAACCGAGGGGGATCCGTCTGGAAGCCAATTACATGCTGGAAGATAATCCCGGGATTCTGAACGCCCTGAAAAAGATGGAGCTGACCCCTGTAAAAAAATACAGGGTCTACAGAAAAGACCTCATTTGAAAAAATGATCAGACACCGAAAGCCTTTCTGAATTTCCCCGGGGCTCCGCTTTCGATAGGCTTTCCATGGCTGAAATAAGCTTTCTCGAAATTCATATTGCCGATCAGGGCGAGACTTCTGATCGCCGTCTCTTTTTTATTGAAGAGCATGGGGTATCCCGGAAGCCGGCCTCCCGAAGCCGCATCACCCACAAAGAGGATGCCCCCTTCGCGGGACAGAAAATAGGACGTGTGCCCGGGAGAATGCCCCGGAGTCGCAATGACTTGAAGCCCACCGGCGAAATCCAGGATTTCTCCGCCTTCCAAAGTTACATCGACGGGAACAGAGGGCTGGGGTGTCTGACGGGATTTTTTAATGAGAAGCTCAAACATAAGTTTTTTAGCGATGCCCGGTGCCGCTTCCGTCGCGGGCACGGTTCCGATAGTCGCTGCCTCATCTTTGTGTACATAAACCAGAGCACCGGTTCGGCTTTTAATTTCCTCCAGACTGCCAATATGGTCCATATGGAAGTGAGTGATCAGTATATGCTTCAGGGCTTTCCGGTCATATCCGAGAGACTCAATTGCCGAAAGGATTTTTTCTCCCATTCCGGGTATTCCCGTATCGATAAGGGTCAGAACGCCTTCGTGTTCCAGAAGAAAAACCCGGACGAAACCCGTTTCCAATGCGTATACGCCTTTGCTTATTTCTCTATGTTTCATATGACTATTTTAGAATCAGTCAGGAAATTGGCAAGACTTTTAAGCCCATAAAAAGAAAATGACGGGAATAAAAAGCAGAAAGAGCAATGTTGAAATAATTGTGGAGTTGGCGATAAACTCCGTATCCATCCCGAACATATCCCCTATTATAATCGGATTGACACCCAGCGGAGCCAGAGCGTTGATCATGAGTACTCCTCTCGAAGGCTCATCGAACCATGGTAGTTGAACCATGACTAAGGTCGCTCCGATCCATAAAGCCAACCTGAGAAACAGAAAGGGAATAAGGTAACCGACTGTTCTGAGAGATTTTCCCACAGTCAGGGAGAGTCCCATTCCGAAGAGAACGAGAGGGATAGCCATATTTCCGAAACTGGAGACAAAACCGGAAAGCCAGAGAGGCAGTCTGACTCCGGAGATTCCTACAGCCAGACCGGCAGCCATAAACACCAGAACCGGCGTTACATTATAGAGAAGTTCTCTTCTGTCCAGAGATTTCTGCTGCTTTAATCCGAATACGGCAATGCTGAGAAAGGAAAAAGTCAGAAGAAAAGGCCAGTAGAAAGCCGTATAAAATATCCCCCGCTGAAGTCCTTCAGGGCCGATGACCAGCTCATGCAGCCTCCAGCAGATATAAGCCAGATTCCCCGTAAATGCCATAATCAGCAGTTCGGAGCGGAACTGTTTCACCCAGGCCGATTTTTTCTGAAGGAGAAATATGAGCAGAAAGAGACTGGACCAGCTCATGGAAAAGAAAAGAAAGAGACCCAGCGACATGGGTAGAAACTGCCCGGCAGTCCCGGTATCCATAGTTGAAAGCGATGAAAAGACAAGAGCCGGGATAGCAATGCGAACAGCAAACTGCTGGAGAACCGGGCGGTTTTTCGCTGCTATGTAATCTTTTCTGCGGGCTAAAACACCGAGAAAAATGGGTAAAAATATACCGGTCAGAGCAGACGTGAGTAGATCCATTTACTTATTCAACAGGGATTGTCTGTTCTAGTCAAGCTCCCCTCTGTTCTATTTTTATTTTGATTTTATCGAGAAATGATGCGGGAGGCTGAACTTCAGAGAGCCCGGAACCGTACATCGTGAGCTTCGATGCCGCCCATGATGCAGCCTGCTTCAGCGCATCGCCTTTTTCGAGACCCGATGCCAGTGCGCCGGCAAAACCGGCGAGGAAGGTGTCTCCCGCTCCTACGGTACTTTTCACTTTAATGGCAGGAGCTGATGCGTCAATCGTGTATCCTCTGCCGTACAGGCGGCTCCCCTCCTCTCCGAGTGAGAGAGCTATCATATCGACTTTCTCCAGCAGTTTCAGGGAAAGGGCATCTACGGCCCGGGGGCGATCAGTCGCCTGCCGGATCTCTTCATAGATCTCCGCCAGCTCATCGATATTAGGCTTGATAAGATTGATCGCACCCGTTTCGACGGCCGCTTTGAGCGCCATGCGGCTCGTATCAAGAGCCACGAAGCAACCGGCTTCACGGGCGATTTTGGCCAGATCGCCATAAAAGGAATCGGGAACACCGGGAGGAAGGCTTCCCGACAGAATGACGCTATGGAAACCTGAAGCGAGTTTGCCGAATTTATCCAGAAGCTCATCAATCTGTTTTTTTTCGATCATAAATCCGGGAAAGTTGATATCGGTAGTAATCTCGCCTTCAGGATCGGCGATCTTGATACCTTCGCGGGTCGAACCTTCTACATATACGAAGTGATCCTCAAGTGAATTTTTTGTAAAGTGATCCCGGAAAATCAGGGCATTCTCCTTTCCCAGAAATCCGGTCACAGCGACATCAAAACCGCCCCGTGAGAGCGCCGTCGCAACATTGATCCCCTTTCCTCCGGGATCCCGTCTTCCCGATTCGGCACGGTTTACACTATCGACGGCAAAACCGGGAACGATAACTGTATAATCTATAGCGGGGTTCAGCGTAACTGTCAGGATTTTCTTACTCATAATGAAATCAAGCTAAAAGATGTCCGGAGACCTGTCAAGAAGGGAGAAAAAGGGGTATCGGACCTATTCTGCTAATTACTTGATCAGCAGCTGCAACTGCGGCAGAGATGGCCGGCTGACAGGCCCTGAAATCCCTGTAGGATGGATTTTAAAATCAATTCCTGCCAAAAGAAAGCGGATCGGATTATGCCAGAAATGAATTGTTTTTTCCCTTGAAACTCCGCCCTCTTCCCAAAAATCTTTTTATTCTTCACTATATGATAGATATGGAAAACCAATATAAACAGGATCTGCACATTCACACCGTCTACTCGACCGGAGACAGCTCTGTTGAGCCGCAACAGACAATACCTTTCATAGCCGAACTGGACCACGCCGAAGTGCGGGGTATCAGTGATCATTTCGAATATCTGACCGGACAGGTATTTGAAGAATACAGAAAAGAGGTTCACGATTTCGGATTCTGGTGCGGATGCGAAGTCAACGACAGCATAGATGCCCGGGAAGCGGCTGCCTATCCTTTCGACTACTATATCTATCACTGCAGAGACAGAGTATCAGAATATAAAGGCGCGGAAACGCTACTGGAAACAGGCAAACCGGTCATTGTCTCCCATCCTATGGCCATGGGAGCCGATCTCAATAAAGTGCCGACAGATTGTCTGCTTGAAATCAATAACCGGTACGTATGGAAAAACGACTATATGTCATACTTCTCCCCTCACCTTCACCGCTTCAGGTTCACAATCGGATCCGACGCCCACAAGCCCAACTGGCTGAGTCAGAATGTCGCCCGGCATGCCGCTGCCAAACTGGGTATCGAGGAGACGGTTCTTTTCCCCCTGCGATTCTATCAGCCTGTCCACTCCTGATAAAAAGATAAAAAACGTGACAAATTTTCTCATTTTCTGTGTTCAAATATTAAACTATGTTTATTTTGTTAAGGAAGTGTTAATTTCTTATCAGAAACCTGTTAAGCTTATTTGCAGAGGCAATCGAAGGAACTATGAACTTAAGAATTGTACAGATACTATACCTTGTCTTTCTGACTTGTCATCCTCTTTTCAGCGCAGAGATCGACCAGCTTACCGATCGTGATAAATACCAGGATATTGCGCCGGATTTCACCGATACGCTGAATACATATACCAATACCCTCCTGGAACGGGCTGTCATCAATTTCAATGAAAATTATGATACAGCGGAGATGTCTTTTCTGGAAATCCGCAAGATGGCAGCCTTTGAAATCTTCAAGATGACAGCCGGAAAGGAATCGGACAGATACAGCGAAAGAATACCCGACAGAATAGGCCTTCTCTACGCATTGGGGAAAAGCGGTCACGGCCCGATACAGACCTGGATCCAGAGCGATGAAAACAGCCCGTGGTGGACGAAACTCGGAGACAATATTTATTCCGACCTCTTACCGGATTCTCTCAATAAAAACTATATCGTCAAGGTTGCCGGAGAGTTTGTCGGCCCCGATAAAATTGATCATTTTTTTGACCAGGGCTACTCCTACTGGCTGAAAAGCCACTTCGGGGAAAGCGACCGGGCAGCTATTGAGTTCGGCGTAGAATCGGAAAACGGCTGGTACGGATTAAAAGCCGGAGGGGTATTCTCATTCGCCGATTTAAAAGCCAATTGGGAAGGTTATCAATTCTTTATCAATCTCTTTGACGACCGGAAGGGCATTCTTACAATGAATGAGGAAGGGCGGATAATCATATCGAGACCATTCGACTGGGCAGACCATGTTGACTGGCAGTTCGATGAACTGAAAAACCCTTCCGTCATGAATGAAATAACCTATACGAAAATCTGCCGTTACATTGAGAAACACTACGACCGTTACAGAGAAACCTATGATTATCTGAAAGAGAACGGAATTCTCGACTGCGGGGACAAACGGGATTCCTGCTACATTACCGATGATCTCGTTTTTTCCAAAGATCGAGAATTCGATCTGGAAAAAATCATGTCGGGAACTTAAAATTCTCCGAAATTACCATCTCCGAAGGTATCTTTAAGGTCCTCTTCTGCCGGATATATTCTCATTTCCCTTCGAGGAGAAGGAAGTTCTTTTACTGAAGCATCTGTTTTCTTCGTGGCAGTGATTCGGCTCTCCCTTTTATTCCGGTCCCGAATAGATATTTTTCCCCCTGTCCTGCCTGTATTGAAGAACTGGATCATTTCAAGAAGAGTCATTGCCTGGGAAGAGAGTTCCTCGGAAGTGGCGGCCAGCTCTTCTGAAGAGGCTGAATTCTGCTGGATAACCTTATCTAGCTGAAGGATAGATGTATTGATCTGCTCAACGCCGGTTCTCTGTTCGCTGCTCGCAGCGCTTATTTCCTGTACAAGCTCGGCGGTCTTCTGAATATCGGGAACCAGTTTCGAAAGCAGATCTCCCGCTTGTTCGGCGATCTGAACTGACTCATTGGAAAGCCCGCTGATTTCTCCTGCTGCGACTCCACTCCGCTCAGCCAGCTTCCTGACCTCAGATGCGACCACAGCGAATCCTTTTCCATGATCACCCGCTCTTGCAGCTTCGATTGCGGCATTGAGAGCCAGAAGATTAGTCTGTCTGGCGATCTCCTCGATTATCGAAATTTTATCAGCTATCTGTTTCATAGCCGTTACGGTCTTGGCTACCGACTCGCCGCTTTTATTAGCGTCATCCACGACTTTGCGGGCTATGCTTTCGGTCTGCATGGCGTTATCGCTGTTCTGCTGGATATTAGCACTCATCTGCTCCATCGAAGCCGAAACCTCCTCGGCTCCTGCGGCCTGCTCTGTCGCCCCCTGAGAGAGCAGCTGGGCACTTGAGCTGATCTGATCGCTTCCTTGCGATACGTTTTCAACAGAAGTGATTATGTTCTCCACAATATCTTTCAGTTTGCCGTTCATATTGTCCATCGAAGAGGCGAGCATTCCTATTTCGTCAGAGCGGTTATCAAAACCGGCCCTGTGAGTCAGGTCTCCCTCGGCCAGAAACTCGGCGTGACGGGAAATCTGGACTATGGGTTTCGATATGGATTTGCTATAGAAGAATACGATCAGCCCCATAAGGATCAGAGAAGCCATTCCAATGATAAGAACAATTACAACCATTCTGTTGAAAGGCTTCATGACCTCTGCTTCCGGAACAGCTATGGTGAGTATCCAGGGCTCATCGATATATTTAATGTACATGGGAGCAGATATATGCCAGAATCCATTTTTCACGAGAACTTCGTTCAAATTCTGTTTATCGTTTTCGTAAAAAGGAAAAGCTTCCTGAAGAGTCTTTCCAAGAAACTCATCCTTATAACCGACGATCGTTCCTTCCGCTGTCGTTAAATAAGCAAAGCTCTTCTGGTATGGCATGATTTTCTCAACTTCCTCCTGATAGTAGGAAAGTTCAATGGAATAACCGATAACCCCTATGCTTTTTCCCTGATAAACGAGGGCCCTGCACATACTTGTTTCAAAAGTCTGGCCGGTCTGACCGCCGTAATCCCAGGCATATGGTTCGGTCAGTACCATTTTCTGAGTATTCATAGGGACATTCCACCAGCTGTCGTAGTCAGCCGGATTATAAGTGAGAAGCGTTTCGTTTTCTCGCGAACCTCTCAACCTTAGGACGCTGAAGTTGAACCACTTATCATAAGGTTCTCCGGTATTACCTCTATAATCAAAATTGCTTATATAACCTGGATAAATAATACTCCATTGATTAAAAGCGAGAATATCTTCAAAATCATCAAAGTGGTGATCCAGATACTTGCCGAATAGCTCACTATTGTTTTCAACTGGATTTTCAATAGCTGCAAGGAAAATCCCCTGTAACCCCATTATTTTCGTGGCAATCGGATTCAGTTTATCCTGATAGAGAAAAGCCTGAGCTTCTGCCAGGTTCTGCACCTTTTCAATAGTTTGAGCTTTATAAATTGACGCCGTCTGTGACATGATGAAAAGAGACAGTAAAACCATCCCCGAACCGGCAAGAAGCGATGTAGCGAGAATTAGTTTAGCCCTGATTTTCAATTTGGTTACCATACTCTCTCCCTGTTTATAAATCTGTATAAGTCAAATTCTAATTTCAGAGCCGGTTCAGGTCAAAAGAAATCACTAATGTCAGAATCATTTCTTCATATAATTCTTTTTTATCCAATCTCTGTTGAGTACAAGATGCAGCACTGTCATTCCTGCGAAAAGGAACCCCGGCACAGCATGAAGTATTCCGTAGATACCCCTCTCCAGCCAGAAATTATGGGTTATGGCTGTTGAGACAAGAATCAGGAAATCAACAGCCATAAAGGCGTTTAGGATTTTAAGAGCTTTTGCTTTTTTCACCAGGACACTCCTCCAATGTTATGTGTTTAATTATTGCTTATGATTATAGAAGAGATCTGAGATCTGTATCTCTCTTTTTTAAAAAAATGAGAAAATCAGTTGATTGTTATTGATCGTTTATGATTCTTAATGATATCATAACTGACATAAAACGATCATAAAAATCAATTATGATCAAAAGGGGTAAAAATGTCCGGTTTATTCGATGTAACGATTATCGGCGCAGGCGTAATTGGATCTGCCATTGCCAGAAAGCTCTCCTCCTATGATTTGAAGATCGCACTGGTGGAAAAAGAGTGCGATGTGAGCTTCGGCGTATCCAAAGCCAATTCGGGGATCATCCACGGGGGATTTCATCACGATTCCACGACGCTGAAGTCCCGGCTGGAGGTTAAGGGAAACCTTATGTTCGATCAGCTCAAAGAAGAGCTTCATTTTCCCTTTCACCGATGCGGCATCCTCGTCGCAGCTTTTAACAATGATGAAATGCGCACAGTGGAAAAACTCTATCAGAATGGAGTCAACAACAAAGCGATCGGGATTGAACTCTGCAATCACGAGAGAATCCTCAACCTGGAACCGAAACTGAACCGCGATGTCGTCGGAGGTCTCTACGCTCCCGGCGGAGGTATCATAGAACCCTACCGTTTCGTCTTTTCTCTGGTCGAATCAGCGAAGAAGAACGGTGTGGAACTGCTCACAGACTTCAAAGTCACCGGAAGAGTTGAGACTGATGACCGTTACAGACTTGAGAGCGCCGACGGCCGTTCCATCGAATCGAAATGGGTCGTCAATGCGGCGGGGCTCTACAGCGACGAAATATCCCGGATATTCGAAGCCGAGGATTTTACAATCACCCCCCGGAAGGGAGAGGAATTCCTTCTCGATCGAAATGCCTCTGCTTTTACAAGCAAAGTCATATTCCCCGCTCCGAGCCATGTATCCAAAGGCATGCTGGTCATCCCGACGGCAGAGGGAACCACGATGGTCGGTCCGACGGCCCAGATGGTCGATGATAAACAGGATGCCTCCACATCGAAGGCCAATTTCCAGGCAATATTTTCCAGTGCCAGGCGGCTTGTACCCGCTGTTTCCGAAAGGGATATCATTACATCTTTCACAGGACTCCGCCCGACCATCGAGGGAGATGACTTTTACATAGAAGCCTCCAGTATCAAACCCCGGTTTGTTCAGGTCGCGGGAATCCAGTCTCCCGGTCTGACAGCGGCGCCGGCCATAGCCGATCATGTTAAGGACATCCTGAAGGTGGAAGGTCTGAGCCTCTCGGAAAAACCCGGGTACGACCCTTATATAGAAGATGTCCCCCGCTTCAGAAACAGCAGCAAAGAAGAGCTGGACGCCCTTATTGCCGAAAATCCCGCTTACGGCGAAGTGATCTGCCGGTGCGAGAATATTTCCGAAGCTGAGATCGTCGCCGCAGTCCGTCAGGGCCATGACACGCTCGATGGAGTCAAGTTCTATACAAGAGCTATGATGGGACGGTGCCAGGGGGGATTCTGCACCCATAAAATCATGAAGATTATAAGCAGGGAGACGGGAATGTCCATGGATGAACTGACCAAAAGAGGCGGCGGCAGCTGGCTGGTCAATAAAAAAGTGGGAGATTTCGCACTGAGGGACAGAGCATGAAAACAATAAAAAGAGACGTACTGGTCATCGGCGGCGGTTCGGCGGGAATGGCGGCTGCCGCGGAAATTCGCGGGAGAAACCATACCGTAGCCATAGTGGAGAGGGACAATCTTCTGGGAGGCATTCTCAACCAGTGTATTCACAACGGTTTCGGCCTTCACCGTTTCAAGGAAGAGCTGACCGGTCCGGAATATGCCGAGCGGTATACTGAAATAATTGAAGATTCGGATATTGAAGTTTTTACGGGAACAACCGTAACAGAAATTGAAAAGAATGATGAAGGAAAGAAGGTCTATGCCTTTTCAGCCCATCACGGAATGATAGTTTTCCAGGTAAGAGCCGTCGTTCTGGCCATGGGATGCCGGGAGAGAAACCGGGGCAATATCGGAACACCCGGAACCAGACCTGCAGGGGTCTATACGGCGGGACTGGCCCAGAGACTGGTCAATATGGAAGGACTGATGCCCGGATCCAAATGCGTTATCGTCGGCTCGGGTGATATAGGACTTATTATGGCCCGGAGGATGTCCTGGGTGGGAGCAGATGTCCGGGCTGTCGTGGAAATCCAGCCCTACCCCGCCGGTCTGACCAGAAATATTGTCCAGTGCCTGAACGACTTCAACATTCCCCTCCATCTCTCCCATGTGGTTTCGAAGATTTATGGCAAGGACAGAGTGGAAGGGGTTGATATCACACCGCTGAGAGACGGAATAGAGTTGACGGAAGAAACCTTCCACATCGAATGCGACACTCTTCTTCTTTCGGTCGGACTGATTCCCGATAATGAAATCGCCCGTAAAGCCGGCATCGATATCAATCCGGAAACAAACGGTCCTCTCGTGGACAGCAGTCTGATGACCAGCGTCCGGGGGATCTTCGCCTGCGGCAATGTGCTCCATGTTCACGATCTTGTTGATTACGTGAGCGAAGAGTCCCATAGATGCGGTGCTTTTGTCTGCGACTATCTTGAAAGCCAAAGCGAAGAGAGGCAGTTCAGAATGATTCCGGGAAGCAACCTGAAATACGTTATACCCAACAGATTCAGAGCCGACAGGGACAACCATTTCTATATGCGCAGTCTGATTGTCAGAAACCACGCCGAGCTGGTTCTGACGCTCGATGGAAAGGAGATGGGAAGAAAGAAACTGAGGCATATCCAGCCTTCGGAGATGATAAGCTTCACTCTCAAGGAGAAGGATCTTCAGCTTTCAGACCTGAATAATGACAGTACGCTGGAAATCAGCCTGGTCGGCTAGAGGGGAGATGAGAATATGACAAAAGAGTTAATCTGTATCAGCTGTCCTATGGGTTGCCACCTCGAAGTGACCCAGAAGGGCGATGAGATAAGTGTAAAAAACAATAAGTGTTCCCGCGGAGAAATCTATGGAAAAGAAGAGCTCCTCGCACCGAAGAGAGTGGTAACAGCCACCTGTCCGGTCAAATCGGCATTGATGGTGAGGATTCCCGTAAAAACGACAGGAGCTCTGCCTAAGGAACTTATCAACAGCCTTCTGGAGGAACTTTACAGAACGGAGTTAAAGGCTCCGGTTAACCGGGGAGACATCATTCTTTCCAATTTCAGAGATTCGGGGGTGGATGTCGTTTCGACCAAAACACTTCCGGGCTGATTGCAAAGCGCCCCTCCGTTCATCCCGGAGGTGAGAGCTTTAAGCCTGGGGTCTCACTTTCCGCGCGACTGCCGCCAGTGAAAAGATATGTGTGATCAGAACAACAGCATCGGGCCAGCCGAACTCGTCAGTCAGAGTCAGGAAAACGATAAGCATCAGTTCAAGGAGCAGCAGGTAGTACCATCTGACGCTGTAATGTTCAGCCAGATAAAGCCCCAGGATCATGGCGCCACCGGCGCCGGCAGCCAGCAGGGCAATAATAATTCTCGATGAAAAATCAGAGGGTATTCCGTAGTTCAGCCCGGAAATGGCCAGCAAAGCGAAGAGGAACCAGATCCCCGCATTGACATATATTGAGATTTTAAGAAATCTGTCCATAAATCACCCCTTTTCTTCAACTGCTGCTACAGCTCTGACCGGGGAACCGTCAGCCGACTGGATTTTCAGGGGATAAGCGGAAAATGAGAACCCATATTCCGGAAGTCTGTCCAGATTGGTCAGGTTTTCAATAATGACGAAGTTTTTGTTCAGCAGCTTTCTATGAACAGTGAAATCGGTCGTTTCCACCGGATCGACGGATATGGCATCTATACCGATCCCCTTGAGCGGTACTTTACTGAGCCAGAGAGCCGCCTGTTCTGTCAATACGGGAAAGTCGCTGAAATACTGCTCTGTTCCCCAGAAACGGTCCCATCCGGTGCGGATAAGCAGAAAATCGCAGTGCTCCAGAACCGGCTCGATCACCGTCAGATCGGCTATATCGATAGTTTTGCTATCCTGCCCGGAAAAATCGAAGAGACAGGCACGGCCGGAAAACTTATCAATCGGAAAATCATCCAGAGAAGGACGCCCCGCCATTAAGTGTGCCGGAGCATCCATATGGGTTCCCGTATGGGAGAACATGGTGATTTTCTTTTCGGCGAAGCCGTCTTCCTCTATGGTATTGCCTTTGAGAAAAACCGGCTTTTCCGTACCGGGATAAACAGGCATATCCTCGCTGAGAGTGTGTGTCAGATCTATTAATTTCATTCTATAATTATTCACAGATCAACAGGGAAATGGAATGGGTGGAGACGGCCATTTTATATCTTTTCAACTGCCGGGCCGCAGAAGGCCATATGGGGATGGATGGAGGAATCGGCCTTTGGGCACGGAGCGGTCAACGGCATATTACAGAAGAGGAACGATACAGACAGGCGACCCTGTTTCATAAGATACGGGACGGGAGGATTCCGGTATGCCGGTCTTCCCGTCAAACCGTTTTGCCGCAATGTTATGGGAATCCTGGTTGGCGATGAACAGCCAGTCTCCGGAGGGGCTGAACGTTATATCCCGGGGAGTTTTCCCTTCCGAGGAAAAACCGTCGATCCATTGCAAAGTCAACCGATCTTCCTCCCGCACCAGTCCATAGACTTCAATCCGGTCGATAAAACGGTTCGAAAGGGCCAGAGTGTGTCCCGAGGGATGCATTTTAATGGCTGCCGGTGCCGGCGTGCCTGAAAACGATTCTGCCGGCAAAGCAATATCTTCTACGATTTTCAGCGTACCGTCTTTTCTGTTCCGCCGGGCGAGAATCAATTGGGCTTTCAGCTCACAGAGAATAAAGGCATAGGCTCCCGAAGGATCAAAAACCATATGCCTTGGACCGTATCCCGCCGGCAGTTCAAGACACCCGTCTTCCCCTTTCAGTCCTCTTTCGAGGCTGTGGATATGAACCCTGTCGGTCCCCAGATCGCAGATATACGCCCGGGTTTCTTCCGGATCGAGCAGAATCTGATGGGCATGGGGAGCCTCCTGTCTGAGCGGATCCGGACCTTTCCCCTCATAGGAAATCCGACCCCATTCCTCTGGTTCGGAATCCCGATTCAAATGAAATCCGCAGATGGAACCGTTCTGATAGGATGACGCGTAAAGGCTATCCCCTGAATGATTTACAGAAATATGACAGAGAGCGCCGCATTGACCTCTCAGGGAAATTCCTTTGCCGAATGAACCGTCTTTTTCTCTGATGAACTGTCGAATCATTCCGACGTTTTCCGGATCCTCTTCAATGGCGTAGAGAGACGAGGTGTTTCCGTTCCAGCTCAGGTAGGTGGGATTTTTCATTTCCCCCATTGTATACAGTTCGGAAAAGGACCCGGTAACTTCATCAAATGATAAGATTTCCACACCTTTCCCTCTCGCATCGGGCACATGGCCGGCGCACATGGTATAGGTTCCTACAGCCAGTTTCATTTCGCTCATATTGTCTCCCGGTACAACTTTAGCACGGTATATCTTTTTGGAACAGAGGGAACTCACGAACAAACACCATGACCGCAGTCATCGACCTCAGTCATTGACCGCGGTCAATAAAAACATTGACAACTTGAAAAATCAGGGCGTAGTATATATTAATTTCGGAATATTTAAGGAGCAATTATGTACGCATTACTAGCCTCTATCCCTATTCTTCTCACGATCGTCCTCATGGTCGGCTTAAACTGGCCGGCCAAAAAAGTCATGCCTCTGGCCTGGGTTACCGCTCTGATGCTGGCGGCGCTTGTATGGAAAATGCCGGTTCACTGGATCGCCGGAGCCTCTGTGTCCGGAGCCCTGAGTGCCTTCAACATTCTGATTATCGTTTTCGGAGCCATTCTGCTTATGAACACTCTGAAAAACTCAGGCGCCATTAAATCGATAAACAAAACTTTTCACGGCATCAGTCCCGACAGAAGAATACAGGCGATCATTATCGCGTTCCTTTTTGTCTCCTTTATCGAAGGCGCCGCTGGATTCGGTACTCCGGCGGCTCTGGCGGGACCACTTCTCGTTAGCCTGGGCTTCCCCCCGCTCGCAGCTGTCGTTCTGGCTCTGGTCGGAGACTCGACAGCCGTCAGTTTCGGAGCCGTGGGCACGCCCATCATCGGAGGCGTAGCCAAGGTGCTCGATTCTCCCGCTATCAGAGAGACAATCGGACAGTACGGATGGTCCTGGGATACGTTCATTCAGCAGATCGGAATCTGGTCGGCCATTCCCCACTTCGTCATGGGGACTCTTATGCCCCTTCTCATCGTCATGATTCTCACAAAGCTCTTCGGACCGAATAAAAGCATACGCGACGCCTTTGAAGTGGCTCCTTTCGCCATTTTCGCCGGTTTGAGTTTCACCATCCCCTACACCCTTCTGGCCGTCTTTATCGGACCGGAACTTCCCTCCGTTCTGGGAGCTCTTATCGCTATCGGGATTACTATAACGGCAGCTAAGAAAGGTTTCCTCATGCCTAAAAAGACCTGGGATTTTGCCGATCGCTCAGCCTGGTCGGAAGACTGGATCGGATCAGTCGAGCCGGAGCAGGAGAGTTCCACGGTAGAAATCAATGGCTTCATGGCCTGGCTGCCCTATATCCTGGTAGCGGGAATCCTCGTTATAACCCGCATACCCGCCCTGGGCATAAAACAGCTCATCACGGCTCCCGCCGTTACCATCGCCTGGAAAAACATGATCGGGACCAATCTGAGTTACAGCCTTCAGCTGCTCTACCTTCCCGGAACGGTTCCCTTCGTTCTCGTCTCTCTGATAACCATCTTCCTCTACAGGATGAAAGGCGATGCCGTCAAAGCGACCTGGTCGAAATCGCTGAAACAGCTGGTTCCCGCCACGATCGCCCTTGTATTCGCCGTGGCCATGGTCAATATCATGCGGTTTTCCGGAAACAACGCTTCGGGAAGCATGGATATGCTGAAAACCCTGTCCACCGCCGCGGCAGCCCTGCTCAGCCCCGTCTGGGTCTTCATGGCCCCTCTGGTCGGCATACTCGGCGCTTTCATGACCGGATCGAACACCGTCTCCAATATCCTCTTTTCGGGATTTCAGTACGAAGTCGCCACACAGGCGGAACTGTCCCGGACGATTATTCTCGGGCTTCAGGTCATCGGGGGAGCGGCGGGCAACATGATTTGCGTCCACAATGTCGTAGCCGCCAGCACCACGGTCGGTCTGACCGGAAGAGAAGGAAAAATTATCAGAACCAATATCGTGCCGGCGTTGATCTACTCGCTGGTTGTCAGCCTCGTTGCGCTGCTGGCGATGGGAATCTTTGTTCCCGCACTTTTTTAAGGAAGAAATATGAATATTATCGTACCAATCAAACAGGTTCCCGAAACCAGTAATGTCAAAATGGATCCCGAAACGGGGACAATGGTCCGCTCCGGTGTGGAATCGGTTGTCAATCCTCTGGATCTCTATGCCCTCGAAGCCGCGCTCTCCCTGAAGGACAGCCACGGAGCGACCGTTACGGCTGTCACCATGGGTCCGCCCAAAGCCCGCAAAGTTCTCGACATGGCCATATCGATGGGCTGTGACGACGGCGTTCTCGTTTCGGACAGGAAATTCGGCGGAGCCGATACCTGGGCCACCAGCTACACCCTCTCCGAAGCGATCAAGGCCCTGGGAAATGTCGATCTGATTATTGCGGGGGAACGGGCCACAGATGGAGACACAGCCCAGGTGGGGCCGGGCATCGCCGCCTGGATGATTCTGCCGCTGGCAACCTATATATCCGACATTGAAGTGGAAAGTGAAAAGTGCCTCATAGTCGAACGCCTGGTGGAGGAGGGATACGAAAGGCTGAGGCTTCCTCTGCCCGCTCTCATAACCGTGGTCAAAGAGATCGCCTCTCCCCGCCTTCCCACGCTGCGCGGCAAGAAAAAAGCGATGCAGACAGAGATCCGGACCCTCAGTACGGAAAACCTCACGCTTGAGAGCACCAACCTCGGTCTGAAAGGCTCGCCGACAAAAGTCGTAAAAATCGAAACCCCTAAAGTGACAAGAGGCGGAACTGTTGTGGAGGCCATGGACGATGCCTCGGTCACCGAAGCTGTCGACAGGCTGATGGATTTCCTCCGTCAGCGTGAAGTGGTGTGAATAAAGGAGAAACAATGAGTTATATATGGACACTGGCCGAACAGGCCAACGGACATCTGAAGCAGGTGTCCTTTGAATTGCTGACCAGAGGGAGAAAGCTGGCCGACTCTCTCGATACGAAACTGGCATCGCTTCTGATCGGAAACGGAGTTTCCGCTGAAGCGCTCAGAGAACTGATTCAGTCGGGCGCCGATGAAGTGTACTACGTGGAAGATCCCCGTCTGGCCAGTTTCTCCTGCGAAACCTACTCGAATATCATGGTCGAGCTGATCAAGACCTATCAGCCCCATACGATACTTGCCGCGGCGACCTCTTCGGGCCGCACGCTTATGCCCTACGTGGCGGTCAAAGTGAAAACCGGACTCACCGCCGACTGCACGGAACTGGACATTGAAGAGACGACGGGAAACCTGCTCCAGACCAGACCGGCCATCGGCGGCAACATTCTGGCGACCATTAAAACGCCGAACCACCGCCCCCAGATGGCGACGGTCCGCCCCAAATCGACCAGGCCGCCGGAACCCGATGCAGACAGGGATGGCAAAATCATCAATGTGCCTTTTAAAGAGGAATGGCTCGACGGGCGGGTAGAATTTCTGGGCTACCGGAAAGACGCCGGGGATTTCGAGAACATAGAAGAAGCCGACATCATCATTGCCGGCGGAAAGGGCATGAAAAAAGCGGAGAACTTCAAGATGCTCCGCCGCCTGAGCGACAGCCTCGAAGGCATGGTCGGCGCCACAAGAGATGCGGTGGACCGCGGCTGGATCGGCTATTCCCATCAGATCGGTCTTTCGGGAAAAACAGTCTCTCCCAAATTGTATATCGGAGCGGGGATTTCCGGTTCGATTCAGCATCTGGCGGGAATCAAGACAAGCGAAATCATTGTGTCCATTAATAACGATCCCGAGGCGCCGCTACATAAAATCGCCGATTTCGCTATCGTAGGCGATCTGTTCAACGTTCTTCCAGAACTGCAGAAACGCCTGGAAGGAGGAAAATGATGGGTTACGCACCAGTCACACCAGCGATAATCAGGGAACTGAAAGAAATTCTGGGAGATAAAAACGTCCTTGTCGATGAGGAAAAGATCGAAGCTTATTCCCATGATGAAACGAATGAAGAGGAATACGGCCATATGCCGGAAGTCGTTGTGACGCCGGAAACGGCTGAACAGACTGCCGCGGTCGTCAAGCTAGCCAACAGGGAAGTGATTCCCGTAACGCCCCGCGGCGCCGGCTCGGGGCTTTCGGGAGGAGCCATTCCCATATTCGGGGGGATTCTTCTCTCCGTGGAGAAAATGAACAAGATCCTGGAGGTGGATTTCGACAACATGGTTGTCACCGCCGAAACAGGTGTCGTCACCAACGACATCATCTCCATGGTAAAGGAAAAGAACCTCTTTTACGCCGGCTATCCCATGTCGGTCCAGACCTGTTATCTCGGGGGAAATATCGCCGAGAACGCCGGAGGAGGCAAAGCCGTCAAGTACGGGGTGACAGGCCGTTATATCCAGGGCATGGAAGTGGTCACGCCGAAGGGGGACATCGTCAGCCTCGGCGGGAAACTGGCCAAGGATGTTTCGGGGTACGACCTCAAGCAGCTGCTGATCGGTTCCGAGGGGACTCTGGGAATCGTCACGAAGGCGATCGTCAAGCTATCGGGGCTCCCCACGGCCAGCGCCGTTCTTCTGGTGCTCTACGAAACGGCGAGACAGGCCATAGATTCGGTACCCGTCATCATCTCCAACGGGATAGTACCGACCAGCATCGAGTTTATGGACAAGCTGTCCGTACAGACTTCCTGCCAGTACCTGAACGAAACACTACCCTATGAAAACTGCGGAGCCATGCTGGTCATCGAAGTGGACGGCAGCAGCGCCGAACAGGTGGAGTCCGACATGATCGCCATAGGCGACCTCTGTATGGAAAACGCCGCCCAGGAAGTGTATATCGCCGAAGACCGCAACGCCGTCGAGAGGATCTGGAACGTCCGGAGAAATATAGCCGAGGCCTTCAAGGTCTACAGCCCGATACAGAGCCTCGAGGATATAGTCGTTCCCACAGCGGCCATTCCCGATATCATTCCGGAGCTGGACAGGATCAGCGAAAAGTACTCCATGAAGATCCCCTGCTACGGCCATGCCGGAGACGGCAACCTCCATGCGACTCTGGTCAAAGATCCCGAAATGTCCATGGAAGAATGGCATAAAGCCGAGCCGGAAGCCCTGAGGGACCTCTATTCGGTGACTCAGAAGCTGGGAGGGAAGATATCAGGCGAACACGGAATCGGCATCAAACGACGGGACTATCTTGAGCAGCTGATCGACCCTGTGGAACTGGAGCTTATGAAAGGGATCAAAAAAGCCTGGGATCCCAACAACATCATGAATCCCGGTAAAATTTTCAACTGATCAATTCAGGACCTTCTTTTTTCGGATGCCCCGCCGGCTCATGGCAGCCGGAGGGGCATCCTTTTCCCTCTTCTTGTTCCCCCTTATCATCTCTGATATAATCAGACCTCTAATGGCTGACACGGAAGAATTACAATCAAAAAAGCCGGGAAAACGGAAAGCCCGGGCTATGGAAACAAAAAGGAAACTGCTGGAAAGCGCTATGTCTCTCTTCAAGGAGAAGGGATTCGATGCCGTTACGGTAGAGGAAATCGCCCAGAGAGCCGGAACAGCCAAAGGTTCGTTCTATACGTACTTCGCCACTAAGAGCGATATCATAGTGGAAGAGTTCTGGGATATCGATGCCTATTACCGCAAATACTCCCGGAACCTGAAGCGCTGCGCGACAGCAAGCGAGAAGCTGACGTCGTTCACCCGCGCCCAGACCCGCTTCATCCGCGACAAGGTGGGCGTGGATATGCTAAAAATTCTCTATGCCAACCAGACGTCAACCTACGGAGACAATAAAATCATCATCGACGAATCGCGCTTCTGGTTCGCCCTGATTACCGATATCATCGCGGAAGGTCAGGAAAACGGTGAATTCCGGACCGATCTCCCGGCGGAACAGATGGCGAGGTGGTTCAACCGGACCATGAGAGGGAATTTCCTCGACTGGTGCATCAGCAGCGGTGAGAATTTTGACCTGGTGGAAGAGGCCGTGAGCTACTGCGATAACTTCATTACCGCGGCTCTGCAAAAAAATACCCGCAGCTGACAACTGCGGGTATCGAAAACCAATAGAACACTTAATTATTTACAGGAACTTCGCGGATCATTGTGGTCTGAACAACATAGCTGTCTTCAAAGTTCTTCATATCTTTTATGGGATCGAGGAATTTATCGGCTTCCCCTTTGGATTGGAAGGCGCCGATTCTAACCCGGTAATAAGTCGTACCGTCAACTGACCTGGTCTGGATTTCACTCGAGACATCACGGCCCAGCAGATAGGTTCTGACCTCTTCCGCTTTAGTCAGATCCGTATAGGATCCTACTTGGATCCAATAAACCGTTACGCTGATCTTTCTGGTTTCCGGCGCTTTGGCGACAGGAGCCGCCTGGGCAGGCTTTACCGTCTCAGCCGGTTTGGCGGGAGTCTTTTCTATGACATTGGGAACATCTTCCTCTGCTGTTCCATCGGTGGCTTCAGACGCGAGTTCTTCAGGTTCAGAAGTTGTTTCCTCCGGCGCGACAGCGGCTTCAGGGGCGGATTCTTCACCCATTGAGAATTCATTTTCTGTTTCCGCGGGAGCTACCATTTCGGGATAGCCGTCGGCATTGCGGACAAATTCCACGGGATCAAAATCCCGGCCCGGGGTTTCACTGCTCAGAGAACTGAGCCTGGGCTGACCGGATGCGCCCTCTTCAGAGGGGAAAAAGAAAAACAATCCGGCAGCTATAACTATCGCAATGACAGTTAACGCAGAGAGAACAACCCATAAGATTCTGGACTGGTCCGGATTTTCCCGTTTAGTCATATTTTCATCTTTTTCGTCCAATATCATACCCTCTAGAAATT
This sequence comes from Spirochaeta isovalerica, assembly GCF_014207565.1. Lineage (NCBI taxonomy): Bacteria > Pseudomonadati > Spirochaetota > Spirochaetia > Spirochaetales > Spirochaetaceae > Spirochaeta > Spirochaeta isovalerica. The sequence continues at coordinate 24,308 of NZ_JACHGJ010000007.1, forward strand.
CTCATAGTCGGAGAGGAACATGTCAACCTGTTTTTTCAGGTCCGAAAGACTTCCCCGGTTCCTTACCATATAAATATCGACACCTGAAAAAAAATGTTGAACCGTTAGATGCCGCTGGAGACGAATTCTTGAAAATATATGTGAGATTTTATTTTTATCCCGTTTAAATGCTCTGATTATCCGGTGAATGAGTGGGGCTTCGACCCAGAGAACCGCGTCGCAGAGACGATCCAGACCGGCGGGTCCCAGAATTGCCGCATTGATAACGAGGTTTCGGCCTTTATTCTCTTCCAGAAAACTCTGAACCATTTCAAAAACAGCGGGATGGGTAATCGATTCCAGCTCTTTCATCCTTTTTCTGTCACCAAAGACGATTTCCCCCAGAGCCTTCCGGTTCACCGTGCCGTCATCGTTGGCGACCTGATTTCCGAAGCTCTCAATTACCGCATCTCTTCTCAGCTCCAGAGCCTCATGTCCCAGCTTGTCCACGTCGAGTGAGAGAAATCCCCGTTCCTCAAGAAAACGCGACGCCGAATTCTTACCGCTGCAGGCCTTACCCGCCAGACCGAGAATCATGGATCAGTGAATCTCGCCCCAGCTGGTCGCGCTTTCGACACTCACCCGCAGGGGCACTGATAATTCCGCCGCTCCTTCAAGAGCCTCTTTCATAAGCGGTTTTATTATTTCCACTTCTCCATCGGGAACTTCGAGAATGCACTCATCGTGAACCTGCAGGAGGATTTTAGACTTGAGCTGCCGTTTTTTCAGTTCTCCGGCCAGACGGATCATTCCCATTTTCACGATATCCGCGGCTGTTCCCTGAATGCGGGAGTTGACGGCGATACGCTCGGCGGCTTTTTTCTCCATCTTATTGCGGCTGTTGATCATCCGGATATGGCGGATTCGCCCGAAAAGGGTTTCGGCCAATTCCGTTTCCTCGGCTTTTTCAATGGTCTTGTCGATAAAGTCCTTTATGCCGCTGTACTGTTCGAAATAGGATTTGATAAAAGAGGAAGCTTCGCCTCTGGGTATGGACAGTTCATTGGAAAGGCGAAAAGCCGACATGCCGTACATAACCCCGAAGTTGATGACCTTGGCGATCCGTCTCTGTTCTTTCGTTACCGCTTCCGGTTCCACATGAAAAATAAGAGCGGCCGTGCGGCCGTGAACATCCTCTCCTGAGATAAAAGCTTCCGTCAGGGCTTTGTCTCCCGACAGATGAGCCAGAACGACGAGCTCGATCTGCGAATAGTCGGCGGAGACGAAAACATGTCCGGGAGAGGCTTTAAAGGCCGCACGGATTCTACGGCCGTTTTCATCGCGAACAGGTATATTCTGAAGGTTCGGATCCTTGCTGGAAATGCGCCCCGTTTCCGTTCCGGTCTGAATGAAATGCGTATGGATTTTCCCCGTGTCTTCATTGATATATCTGGGAAGAGCATCGACGTAGGTCGATTTAAGCTTGGCCAGGCCTCTGTGGGCGAGAATCTTCTCCGGAACGGGATCCTCTTTGGCCAGCTCCTGAAGAACGGCCGTATCAGTGGAATAGCCGGTTTTCGTCTTTTTGATGGGAGTGAGCTTTCTCTCCTCGAAAAGGACTTCCTGGAGTTGTTTGGTCGATTTAATGTTGAACTCCCGGCCGCAGAGATAATAAATCTCCTTTTCCAGAGCCTCGAGCTTCTCTTCCAGTTCGACGCTGTATTCGGCCAGCTCGCCGTCATCTATGTGGATCCCCGCCAGCTCCATATTCGAGAGGATATCGACAAAAGGCATATCCACTTGGGAAAAGATTTTTTCCATACCCAGCTCTTTCAGTTTCACGCTGAGTATTTCATAGAGACGGAACGTTATATCCGCATCTTCCGCCGCGTAATGGGCGGCTTTCTGAATGGGGACTGTATCGAAAGTTTTCCCCTTCTCCACAATATCGGCGAAGTGAACTGTTTTATACCCGAGATACTGTTCCGCCAGATAGTCCATATTCGAAGGCGTGGAGCTATCGATCATCCAGGCAGCAATCATCGTATCGAAAAAGAAACCCTGCGGATATATTCCCCATTGTTTGAGGACTTTCATATCGTATTTAAAGTTCTGACCGATGATTTTGATATTTTCATCTTCCAGAATCACCTTCAGTTTCTCCCGGATAACATCTTCGGGTATACAATCAAGTTCGGGAGCTCTGACCGGGATGTAACAGGCCTCTTCCGACTGGACGGAGAGGGAGAAGCCCACGGGATTGGCTGATACGGAATCGAGACTGTCGGTTTCGCAGTCAAAGGCGAAAATGCCCGCTTCTTTTGCCCTTTCAATCCATTTATCCAGGTGTTCTGCGCTGACGACGCCGCAGTAATTTCCCGCTTTTGCAGCGCTCTTCTCTTCGGGAACAACGACTTCTTCCCCGGCTTTCGCGGCGCTCTCTTCTGCCAGCCTTTTCAGACCTATGCGCTGCAGGATCGGCACGGCGGCACCATAATCCGGTTCTCCCGCAGCCAGTTTTTCTATATCTTCTTCACAGGGACAGTCCTGTTTGATTATGACCAGTTGGCGGCTGAAAAAGGCGTTTTCCTTTCCGTCGATCAGATTCTGCTTCTGAGCCTTGGCCGTTATGGTATCGATATTCTCGTAAAGCCCTTCCAGCGTGTCGAACTCGTTGAGAAGCTTCACAGCCCCTTTGGCGCCGATCCCTTTAACCCCGGGAATATTGTCGGCCGCATCGCCCACAAGAGAAAGATAATCGATGATCTGATCGGCCCGAAGCCCCCAGGTGTTCAGGACTTTTTCCGGACCCATATCCGTATAGAGTCCGCCTTTTTCCGGTTTGAGGACGTGCACCCTCTCGCTGACCAGCTGAAGTATATCTTTATCGCCGGAAATGATACGGCAATCCCGGCCTTCCTCTTCGCAGAGACGGGCATAGGTTCCCATCAGGTCGTCCGCTTCGTAGCCATCGGCCTGTACCATGGGGATTTTAAGGGCTTTGAGGATTTCAAGAATGACAGGAACCTGTTCGATCAGCTCTTCAGGAGCCCTGGCCCTGTTGGCCTTGTACTCCTCATACATTTCATGGCGGAAGGTCGGGGTTCTCGATTCGAGAAGGACCGCAAAATATTCGGGCTTATAGGTGCTGAAAATCTTGTATAAAGTGGAAAAAAAACCGTAAACGGCTGATACGTTTTTATCGTCGGTTCCTCTGAGAGGATTGTTGATAAATGCATAATAGGAACGGAATATTATCGCGAAAGCATCCAGTACATATAGGGGTTTCTTCATCTCTCAATATCTATCAGCACCGGCACTGATTCCTGTCTATAGTTTTTCGCTCTTCCCGGAACGCGTATAGAGCTCAGCTCAGTTTTAATCCGTGCCATTCTGATTTTAAGAGAGGAGCGGAGCTCCCGGCTTTTCATCAATGCATCCATTCTGAGCGATCGGAGGACCTCCGACGCACCGGACTGAAAGGAAGGCGAACAGCCCTGCAAATGGGTGTTCAGAACCTTCTCGACGGAACTGATCTGCTGAAATCTATGTTGCTCTATAGACAGAAAAGTTTCAAGGACTTCGACTGTGGAATCGCCGAGCCCCCTGATTATGATCTCCAGTTCCGCGATGTATTCACCGTATAGAGACCGGAGGCGTTTTACTAGTGTGTTAGTGTATTCTTCGGCTTTTGTATAACCGCTCATCCCGCTATATTGACACCGGGGTTGGCGCCGGGATTGGAGTTGACCTGTGTGTTTTCAATGGCGGCCCATGCTTCGCGGAGCTCACCCATAAATTTTCTGACTTCTTTGATAGGTTCAATGTCTTTCTGGATATTCGCCTCGACAAGCTGGCGGTTGAAATACATATAGAGATTGAAAAGATTCTGAGCTATCTCTCCCCCTTTTTCAAAATCGAGAGAGGCCATCAGTTCTGTTATGACATCCTGGGTTTTGGAAATGGCATTGTGGATAGTGTCGAATTTCTTCTTCTCCGCGCTCATTTCTTTTACAGCAAGATCCATCTGCTTTATGGCTTCATCATAAAGCATTACGATCAGTCTTCCCTGGCTTGCTGTTTTAACACTTGTCTGTTTGTAAGCATTAAGTCTGTTTAAACTCATAGGAAAGCGTTCCCCCCTCAACCTCAATAAGGCTATTTCATTTATCGGTTACTATAACCCGGCTCTTTACTAAAAATATAGTGCATTAATCAGGAAATTATCTCGAATTCCCGATCAAATCCGAAACAGTTACCAGCTCATATCCCGAGGCCGTCAGAGCCTCTATCAGGAGATCCAGTTTATCAAAAAGATAATCATCCCGGTAGGCTTCCTTGCCTATTGTTACGGGAATGATAGATCCCGGCTTTTTGAATTTCATGATTCTTTCAATAATGTCCGAACCGCGCAGGTAGAGATTCCCGAGCACACCGCCGCCGTCCTTCGGGATCCAGTCGAGAGTATCGAAGTCCCGGCCTACGTATATATAGCTCTGTTTGGCCGAGGCATTTATAATAGTGGAATTTTCGAAATAATACGGAGCGTGCCAGAATGGTTCCAGCTCTCTGCCCGTGGCGGAAAAATACTCTTCCTCGTTGTAGGAAAGTCCCTGGCGGATATAATCTTCGTCGATATTGAACCGCGAATCGGTCATGTCGAAATCGGCGTAGAACATGGAGCCCACTTCATGGCCGGATTTCTCCAGCTCCACAACAGCATCGGGATGCCGGCGGATAAACTCGCCATTGACAAAAAAAGTAGAGCGGATGCGGTAATCGGACAGAACGTTGAGAACCTCCGGTAAACCTTCAACCGAATTGGTCAGATTGAAAACCAGCGCCACTTCCCGGGCTCTGACCCGCGATCCATGGCTGAAAACGATACCGTCCGATGCTTCCTCTTTCTCCGGAAAAGGATCGTAAACGGCAGTGGGGGCTTCAAACAGAGGTCTAGACTGTAGAGATCCGGCCTCTTTAATCATAATCCGGTTGCTGTAAAGCGAGGACGGCGCTGTCTCGCTGTAGATCCGGAAATCCTCTGTGAACGTAACAGGATCGACAACAGTCGTATATCGGCCGGTCGAAGTCCATGTGCCGTCGTACTCGTTATAGAGATATTTCACATCGTCCTGTCTCAGTACGATGCGGCCGTCTTTAGTAAATCCCGTACTGTCGAACTGGGAGAAAAAACTGAGATATGACGTATCATCCCGGAAGTTGTAAACAAGCGAATTGCGGGCTCCCGCTACCAGTACCGAATAATTATCTACCCAGAAAAGATTGACCGGACTGCTGTGGACCCGGTATGCCAGAACGCTCCAGCTTGTAAAGGTTCTGAGGGTTACCCCTTCCTCACCGGCCAGAACGATACGGTCTTCCAGGGGAGAAAGAGACATGGCGACGATTCCCCTGTCCACGGTCTGAACAAATTCCAGAGGGGAATCGCCCTTCGGATCATGGGTGAATACCATGCTTTCGCCGCTGTTGCGGTTGGATGCCAGAATAGCCAGCTTTCCGCTTTCCGCCCAGAGGATCTGCTTGACTTTCATGCTCCGGGGCAACTGAAGATAGGGAAGAGAGCGGACTCTTTTGCCGTCGGCCCTGTAGTCGGTTTTATTCATATCGTAGAGAATCAGGTCACCGCCTTTGCGGATAACCAGTCCCCTCATCCCGTCGGGTGAAATGGTAAAGCTGTCGGAACGGCTGTCGAAGTCGAAGGGAACCCGTCCCGTAACGGAGCTCATATTGAACTCGCCGCTGTAGAGAGACCGGGTGAAAATATCCGAACTGTTCAGTCTGTAGACAATTCCTTTGTTAATAAAATAGAGTATGGAACTCTCTTCCTCTTCATTCCAGCTGATGCTGTTCAGCTTGCCCTCTCCGACCACTCTCAAAGGCTCGTTGAGAACCCGGTTCTCCTCGAACTGCTCAAGGGAAAAATAATAGAGCTTCTCTTCGCGGGAATAAATGAACATCTGCGAATCGGGAGACCATAAGGCGTATTCGCCTTCATACTGGAGATCGATTGTCGTTTCGAGATTGAAGTGCTCTCCCGACTGGATGTCGAAGAGATACAGGCCGGCGCTGACCCGGGAGAGGACTTTCACATAGAGGATTTTCGTTCCGTCGGGAGAGAGAACGACCGGGGGGATCTTTCCGTCTTTAATATATTCGCCATCGGCAAAAGAGGGAAAAGAGGCTACAGGCGTCATTCCCTTAAATCCGGGACGGCTCACGTAAAGCCCGAAGCGGTTCTGCACATACAGTTTCTCCGTCTCTCTGTTGAACCAGCTTTTCTCGGGAAAGAAAGTGAGGGGATAAAAGTCCCCGTCATCGGCCGAACCGGTAAAAAGTGTCTGAAAATCGCCGTATCCCGGGAAGAATTCAGCTGCTGAAAAAAGAAACAGGTTTTCACTGTTCATGTTAATATGGGAGAATAGGACTTCCGAAAAAGCACCGGTTATTGTCAGACAGAGTAAGACTGTCGCAAAAAAGAGACGTTTCATCTCTATGAACATCGGTAATCGGAAGGATTTTATCAAGTTTTTTTGTAACGATTGACCGTAGAGAGAAAAGAAAATATACTAGTAATAGTTATCAATAATGGAGGCCCCATGAGGAATACGGAACAGAAAAGTGTTATCCTCGAAGTACTGCAGACTCATAAAGATCATCCCACCGCCGATCAGCTATACAGCGAGGTACGGGAGAGACTGCCCAGAATCAGTCTGGGAACAGTGTACCGTAATCTCGAAAAAATGTCACAGGCCGGAGTGATTCTCAAGCTGGAGCTCGGTGGCGGGCAGAAGCGGTTTGACCCCACGCCGACGGATCACGCCCATTTCCGTTGTGTCAACTGTTCATCCGTAGAAGATCTCCCGGAGGATTTCGCGATTGATTTACCGGATATCAGCTCCATAGACGGGACCAACCGGATTGTTCTGGGCAATACACTGGAATATTACGGCTACTGCGAAAAATGCGCCGCCGAAAGACAGTTGAACTGACACTGAACCGGATATACGGTGAATACCATAAAAGAGAGTTGGTAGAGCCGGACCCCCTTCAGGTCCTATACAGATATCCCGATCCGGGAGACAGGGAAATTATTGGGTTGATATCCTCTTCTCTGGCTCTGGGCCGGGTCAATTCCATTTTAAAATCCATAAAACAGATCCTGCAGGAACTCCCCTCCCCCCGTTCTGATCTTTTCGAATGGAAGGAGGATGATATTCGGTACCGCTTTCGTGATTTCCGCTACCGCTTTTACAGCGGGGAGGACTTGGCCGATCTCCTTATTTCCATAAAACATGCTATAGAGGACCAAGGATCGCTTAACGGCCTTTTTCTCCGGGGATATAAAGAAAAGGATGAGACGGTTCTTCCGGCGCTGAACGTCTTTATCAAAGAACTGAACCGGGAGAAGAGGCTGAAAATGCTCGCTGATCCATCGAGAAACAGTGCCTGCAAAAGATTGATGTTATATATGCGCTGGATGATCCGCAAGGACTCAATCGATCCCGGAGGTTGGACGGGCGTATCGACCTCGAAGCTTATTATCCCCCTCGATACCCATATGCTAAAAGTAGCCTCTCTTCTCAAATTGACAGAACGGAAGGACGGCGGCATGAAAACCGCTCTGGATATTACCTCGACATTGCGGAAATACGATTCCGCAGACCCTGTCCGCTTTGATTTCTCTCTAACCCGGCCGGGAATTCATCCCGCGCTTGACTACTCGGTTTTCGGTGATTGATTTTTTAATATAATACTAATTAAAGAAGTGTTATACTTGGAGCGTATGAAGGCTGTACACAGGAAAATAGACGAGCTGAACCGGGAAGCCTATTCCAGAATCTATACGGACATAGCCAGCGCCCATGCCATGCTGGAGGAAGCCAGAGAGCTGCTGGACGGCACGAACTACACCGTGGGTATAGCCTGGTCCCTCCTCATTTCCGGTCTTCTGGAAATGGAACAGGGAAATCTCGACCAATCGGCAGGAAAGATAGATCAGGCTTACCACATCTTCATCGACTTGAACAGCGATTTATCCGGCATATGCGCCGCTCTCAACGGAAAAGGGCTGATCTGCATAAGACAGAGCCGGGTCAGAGAATCGTTCAATTACCTTCAGAAGGCGCTTGGTCTGGCCCGGGAAAACAACTTCAAGGACATGGAATACCGCGCTGTCAATCTTCTGGGGATACTCCAGTTCCAGATGGAAAATTACAGCCAGGCCCTCCGTTTTTTTAAAAAAGCCCTGAAACTCATAACGAGGGAAAAGCAGAGTTCCATTCTCAACAACCTCGGCTGCACATACAGAGCCCTGGGGAAATTCGATCAGGCGCTGGAACATCTGAACAAAGCCCTTGGAGAAACGGAGAAAAACGGATCCAACGATATCCAGATACCCATACTGGAAGAAATCGGTCTGACATACGGCAAAATGGGGAATTCAGAAAAGGGCATAGAAATCCTCAATCTGGCTCTGGAAAAATGTACCGATTACCACAAGCGATTCAAGCTCAGCATCAAAATAAAGCTGGGAGACCTCTATATAAAAAAGGAAGAATACGACAAGGCGGAACAAGTCCTCAATGAGGCAAGAGATCTCATCAATTACGCCAATTCCATTCAGAACCGCGATCTTTATCTCTACCTGTCGGGACTGAACGAAATCAAGGAGAACTACCGGTCGGCCCTGATCCATTACAAGAATTACCATATGCTTTCGGGAAAGATAAAATCATCGGAAACCGACGAGAAGATATGGGAAATGGAGACCGAATCATTCCGGGAAATGAACCGCCGCATACGGAAAATCAGCGAGATGGGACGTCTGCTCACAGCTCTGCTGGACAGGGATCAGGTTATCAAAACTCTTTTTCATTCTGTCCAATCCATTTTTGAAGTGGATTGTTTCGTTATCGGGCTTTACATGAGCGGAGAGGAACTTCTGCCTCTGGATTGTTACAACAGCCGGGGAGAAAAAATCAGCAGCTCGATTCTTCCCGTGATCCAACCCCGCAATCCCGAAACATGGGTAGCCATACACAGAACAGGGCTTATATTCAATGAAATTTCGGAAGACTATATCCCCTATTTCCCCGTTATGGAAACAATTGTGCCCCTGCCGGATATGTCATCCGTTCTCTGTCTGCCTTTTGACTCGGGAAACGAAAAAGGTCTGATTTCCATATACAGAGAGAAAACAGGAGCCTTTAACAGAGAAGATTATGAAATCCTGGAAATGCTCACATCCTATGCGTCCATAGCCCTGAGCAACGCCAGGCAGACGGAAATCAGCCGGGAGAAGAACAGGGAACTGGAAAAGCTGAATAAATACGACGATCTGACAGGCATATACAACAGGCGCCACCTCCAGAAGAAACTGGAGAAAAGCTGGAACCTCTGCCGCAGAGCCGGAAATTATCTCCACATTTTGCTCATTGATCTAGATTACTTCAAAAACATAAACGACTCATTCGGCCATGCTGCAGGTGATGAATGCCTGAAGATTCTCGGACAGCTGTACAAATCGATCCTCCAGCGCAGTTCCGACATTTACGGACGTTACGGCGGTGAGGAATTTCTTGTCATACTTCAGGATATGCCCATAGACGAAGCGGAGGAAATGACTGAAAAAATCCGCCATGCCATTGAAAACGAAAAAGTTGTGTGGCGGGGGGAACAGATAAAACTGACCGTCAGCATCGGACTCTGCAGCGCCAGACTTTCGGACACTCATTCTGTCGAAACCGAAGCTATCATAGGTCAGGCCGACAGAAATATGTATATCTCCAAATCCAAAGGCCGGAACAGAATTACCTGTTCGGAGCTTTAGATTTACAGGGAGATAACTTATAATTAACTTCATATGGCTCTTATTAAAAGCCTGAGAAAGGCCCTGACATTAAGTTTTGTTCTCATCTCTCTCCTTCCCGTTGTTTTTTTCGGTGTTTTCTCTCTGCAGATACTGAACCGCAACCTTCAAAGTGAGATAGAAGAGAAAAATCTTCTCCTCTCCCGGAGTCTTTCCAGAGAAATCGATGTGTTTAAAAGCGAATCCATGGATTTCCTCAAGCTGATCAAAGATCTGACAGAAGAGAATGAAATTGCATCGGAGAGCGAAACAGATGATTTGCTCCTGTCCATGCTTTCCATTAATAAAAACTTCGATATGATCCAGATAATCAGTGCAGAGGGGCGTGTCCGACACCTCGCCCCTGTCGATGAAAATATCAGAATGATGAACCTTTCCTATCTGGAAATTTACAAACGAACCGAAGAAACCGGCGAACCATTGTGGTCGCCTACGTATATTTCCCCTCAGTCAGGCAGCCCGACCGTGATCCTTTCCCTTCCCATGAAGAACGGAATGGTCCTGGGGTATCTGAATCTGGATTATCTCAGCCGCATTGTGGAGGCAACCAATATTGCCGGTACGGGATTCGTCGCGGCGACAGACAGAGACGGAACAGTTATAGCCCACAAGAACAGGCAGTTTGTCAGAGAACGTCAGAAACTGGTCAGCCTTATGCCGGTGAAAAAGGGTATATCAGGAGAAACGGGAACATACCGTTACAGCCATCTGGACCGGGAATATCTGGGTAGCGTATCCCGCACGGAATCGACAGGATGGATCGTTCTCGTTTCACAGCCGGTCAAAGAAGCTTTCAGTTCCATTTATACCATTATAAATATTGTCATATTCGGTTCCTTTCTGGCGTTGGTATTGTCCATTTTAATAGCCTATCTCAGTCTGAAAAGAATTCTCCAGCCTCTGGCCTACCTTAACAACGATTCAAGATTCGCCGCTGAAGGAGATTATGACCGGCCTTTCCACTCCAGCAAATACAGCGAAATTAATCAGCTGATCAATTCTTTTCAAGTCATGATAGGCGCGGTAAATCAGAGGGAAATGAAACTTAAGGAGCTGCAATTTTTTCTCAAAGATATAATCAACTCCATGCCTTCCGCTCTCATATGTGTTGATCAGGATCTGAATATTACCCTGCTAAATCGCACAGCAGAAAAAAGACTGTCTGATATGGATGATGATCCCATGGGCAAAAAGATGGGAGTCCTCATACCCCGGCTGAAAGGTGAAGAATCAGCCATAAAAGAGAGCATAGAGAAGGGGATTCCGAAAGAAATAAGAAAATTACGTCGCGTAGAGAAGAGTCACAGTTATTTTGAAGATATTCTGGTTTACCCTCTGGTTGATTACGAAGCGGAAGGGGCAGTTATCCGGATAGACGACGTGACAGAAAAAACAAAAATGGAAGAACTGCTGATCCAGAGCGAGAAAATGCTTTCCATCGGCGGCCTGGCCGCAGGAATGGCCCATGAAATAAACAATCCTCTGGCGGGAATAATGCAAACTGCCAATGTCCTGAATAAAAGACTTATCGATAAAGTGGACATCCCCGCCAATAAAAAGATCGCCGATGAACTCGGAATCAATCTGGATGATATGAAGACATTTATGGAACGGAGGGAAATCCCGCGGATGATAGACTCCATGCTGGATTCAGGCAAGCGTATCTCCTCGATTGTGTCCAACATGCTCAATTTCTCCAGAAAATCCGATTCCCGCAAATCGACGGTTTCCCTATCGGTACTGATTGATCAAACCATAGAAATCGCCGGAACCGATTACGATATGAAAAAAGAACAGGATTTCAGAAATATCAGAATTATAAGGGAATTCCAAAGCCCTATGAATCCTGTGGTCTGTGAGTCGTCCAAACTCCAGCAGGTCTTTCTCAACCTTCTGAGAAACGGCGCCCAGGCTATGGAGAAACAGACAGAGGACCCTCAATTTATCATTCGCATCTATCATGATCAGAAAAATAATATGGCTTGCATTGAAGTGGAAGATAATGGTCCGGGAATGGACGAAGATATTAAAAGCAGAATATTCGAACCTTTTTTTACAACCAAACCACCGGGCATCGGAACCGGATTAGGATTGAGTGTATCCTATTTCATCATACACGAAGAACACCGCGGACAGATGAATGTCGAATCAGCCCCCGGAAAAGGATCCAGGTTTATAATACACCTGCCCTACTCACCTTAAGGATTGATTGTTACAAGTTTTCCATCCCTGACCTGAAGATAGAAATACTCTTCCTGCCGGTTTTCACCGAAAGCATCAAAAGTAATATCCTGCTGCAGACCATCAAAACGTCCTGTCGATTTTAATTCTTCTCTTAATTTGTCTCTATCGGTTGTTTTTTTCAGCAAGTCAATCATAACCAGAGCCGCCTCATAACTATAAATTGATGCCATATCGGGGGCTCTGTTATATGACTCTTTGAAGGAGTCTACAAAATCACGGTACTTTTCCCCGGAACTGTTTAGATCCCTTGCCTGAGCAAATGTAACTCCGTTTACAGCAGGTCCTCCCGTCTGGATAAAATCATCTGAATTGGCCCACCCGGTTGAGAGGAGCCCTATCCGGGCATCCCTTTTATCCAGTTGCTGACAGATAAGGGCAGTGCTGATACTATTGGCGACAAGCAGGAGTCCGTCCGGCTCGGCACTCATTATGGATTCAGCTATTTTACCGTAATCGGGGTTTTCAACTGAATTGAACGGGATGGATCTGATAAATGACCGCCCGCTTTTTTTAAGCTCTCCATTGAAATCGCTGTTCCACCTTTCGCTGTATCCCTGATTGGACATATCGTATACACAGACCATATTTTTCAGATTGAGATTATCCACAGCATATTTCGCCAGCTTTTCAATTTCCATGGAAGCGAGAGGGGCTATGCGGAAAAAATAGTCATCCTGCCCCGAAAGCTGATCGGAACTCGCCGTAGGACTGATCATAAGAATTTTCTGCTCATTGATCTGGGGCAGAGCGGCGATACACATGGAACTATGCATATGTCCAAGAATGGCAACACAACCGGCATCAATTAATTCACGATCACCTTTTACCGCCTGTTCCGCATCTCCCAGATCATCCTTAATAACAAGTTCGACGAGCCGGCCGTTGATCCCTCCGGCTTCATTAACCTGATCAAAAGCCAATTCTACCGCATCCCGTCCTGCTATTCCCAGAACCGAATTAGGGCCGCTGAGCCAGCTCGTGAACCCGACCTTAACAGGTTCCTTCTCCCCGCAGGAAATAAGCAGTACCCAGGCTAGCAATAGGACAGAATATCTTAAACTCTTCATAGTTACCCCCGCCTCTTCCTTAAATGATAATGAAACGCAAGCCCCGCTGCAAAAAAAACTAATATAGGCAGCGCTCTTACCGGTTTTTTGGATGAGATTGATGAAAATATGAAAAAAAGGTAATTACTTGGTGGCCAGGAACTGAGAGATTTCGGAATCGAGGATATCCAGACAAGCCTCAAGCACATCCAGTCTGTCCAGATTCTCATGCTCTTCCACAATTTCCGGTTCAACAGGCAGCTTGAACTGCCGGTCATCCAGATTCAGGGCGCCGCAATAAGGGCAGAACTGATATTCAGCTTTAAGAGGTTTTTGACAATGTTTGCAGAACTTCTCCTCTTCCATACCCTTATTATAATCCTATGAAAGATCTAATTCAAGAAACATAATTTTTTTCTTTATACTTTCAGAATTTCTATCAGTATCTCCAAACGCGACAGGAGCTCAGGGGAAATATCGCTCTCTTTCAGGTAACCGTCGGTCAGAGCTTTGGCGATCGGCATCCCCGGATCGGAACCGGAGGTGTATTTTCCGCCTTCCATATTGATAAAGTACCACTCTTTGATATGAGAAGCCAGGGTCCGGGAATCGAGGTTCTTTTTTTTCCAGGCGTTGAACTGCCTGGAAAGATTCCCGAGGCTTTTCTGGAGGCGGTTCTCCTCGGCCTTTTCCTTGAGTACTTCTATCTGCTCAAGCAGTTCATCACTGTATTTTTCCATTACCCCACTATAAAAGTTCTGTTGCCAGTTCGGCAAGCTTGCTCCTCTCCGATTTGCCCAGGGTGATATGCCCGGCCAGTTCCTGCCCTTTGAACGCCTCGACCAGATAGGTGAGCCCGTTGGACTCTTCATCCAGATAAGGGTTGTCGATCTGGTAGGGATCGCCGGTCAGAACCACCTTCGTATCGCTCCCTGCCCGGCTGACAATGGTTTTCACTTCATGGGGAGAGAGATTCTGGGCTTCATCTATAATGATAAACTGTTTGGGAAGGGTCCTTCCCCTTATATAAGTGAGCGCTTCCACTTCAATAAGCTTGTTGCTTAACAGATGATCTATGCTCTTCAGATTCTGGGACCGCGAGGATCCGATGATATACTCCAGGTTATCATAAAGAGGCTGCATCCAATGGGACATTTTATCCTTCTTGGCCCCGGGGAGGTATCCCAGATCCTTCCCCATGGGGATAATAGGCCGGCTGACCAGAACCCTCGTATACTCCTTGTCATCAAGTACCAGTTTAAGACCGGAAGCCAGCGCCAGCAGGGTTTTCCCCGTCCCCGCTTTGCCCACCAGGGTGACACACTGGATATCGGGATTGAGGAGAAGCTCGAAAGCCATTCTCTGTTTAACATTCAGGGGAGAAACTCCCAGAACCGGTTCTATGGAGGAAGGAACATGGAAATATTTGTTCGCTGTTTTATCGAATCGACTCAGGTACACTGTTTTGCCCGATTCTTCTGTGGAAAATTCCGTGAACTGGTTGGCGATGACATCGTTATTGGTACATTCGGCCTCACCTTTCTCAATCAGTTCCTTTACAAAATCCTCTCCGACCTTCTCCTGACGGTATCCCGCGTAGAGAGTCTGGATACTGACTTTATGCTTCTCGTAATCAACAGCGTGGACACCCAGAGAAAGAGCTTTAATTCTCGCGTTGATATCCTTGGAAACAAAAAAGACTTTATTGCCCTCCTGTTGAAGATCGAAAGCGCAGAGAATGATTTTATTGTCCGCTTTCGTCAATGATAGATCAAGATCTTTGAAATCGTGATGAGTCAGCATGACCTGGAGAGTGATATTATCGGATAATTTCAAGCCGTCCCGCAAATTGCCGTTACAGTTTTTATTCGCGTCATTGAGAAAACGAATGGCATGGCGCGCGCTGCGCCCCCGGTCGGAATGCTCGGTTTTCAGGTGGTCCAGCTCTTCGAGAACCCATAAAGGTATAACGACATGGCTCTCCTTGAATGATAAAATGGCGTCGGGTTTGTGAATGAGGACATTGGTATCGAGAACGAATATCTTTTTATTATTATTGCTGATGTTGTTTTCACTATCTGACATAAAGCATCCCCTTATATTAATCATTATAAGAGCCTTAAGGGAAAAAACACTTAATTTTCCTCTAAAGGGATCATTTTTCCATAAAATATGAGTTGCCGCTCACTTTTTACAGGTTTACAATGGAAACCCGGGGGATCTAAATGGAAAATATCAAATTATACCGATACCGGTGGGTTGTTCTGGCAGCGTTTTTTCTTATTACCATGGCTGTGGAAATACAGTGGCTGACATTCGCGCCGATCGCGCGAGCCGCTCAGTTCCACTACAGATCTCAACTCGTAGAGGGTTCTCTTTTCAATATTGATTTTCTGTCTATGATCTATATGTTTGTTTTTCTCATTCTCTGCATTCCCGCCTCTTACATAATCGATACGTACGGAATAAAGAAGGGAATCGCTCTCGGTGCCCTTATCGCCGGGGTCAGCGCTCTGGGAAAGGGACTTTTTGCAGATAACTTCAAAACCGTCCTGCTTTTTCAGACCGGTCTCGCCATTGCCCAACCCTTTATACTCAATTCGGTGACAGCTGTTACTGTAAGGTGGTTTCCCCTTAATGAGCGGGGCACGGCAGCCGGTCTGGCTGCGTTGGCCCAGTACCTGGGGATCATTATCGTCATGATCGCCACGCCTTTTATGATCCGCGTGGGATACGGAGAAGCCGGAGAGATCGTATCTGTATCGGGAATGAATACCATGCTCCTGATTTACGGGGCGTTCACTTTTGTCTCCGGACTCGCCGCGGCGCTTCTGATCAGGGAAAAGCCGCCGACCGCTCCGTCTAATGAAACAATTGAAAAACAGAGCTTTGTCAAAGGTATAAAACGCATATTCGGATTGCGGGACATGCAGCTTCTCCTGATTCTCTTTTTCATAGGCCTGGGACTGTTTAACGCCGTTTCAACAGTGATCGATTCTATCTGTGCCGCCAAAGGGCTTTCCATGGAACAAAGCGGCCTGACCGGGGGAATTATGCTGCTGGGAGGAATAATCGGCGCGCTGATAATCCCCGTCCTCTCCGATAAAATGCGCAAAAGAAAGATTTTTCTTCAGATATGCATGATAGGTATGCTTCCTTCCGTTGCGGGCCTGGCTTTTTTCACCTCTTTCGCACCTCTGATGGCCAGTTCCTTTTTTCTGGGATTTTTTGTCATGAGCGCCGGACCTCTGGGCTTTCAGTATGCTGCGGAAGTCAGTTCTCCCGCTCCGGAATCGACATCGCAGGGAGTCATATTGCTCTCGGGACAGATTTCCGGCTTGATTTTTGTGGCTCAAATGAATACTGAACAGGGAATAAAACTGTGGATGATGATTTTTGTGGCGCTGACAATTGCAGCTGTTTTTCTCACATCGCTTCTGAAAGAATCGCCGATGATAGTAACCGAAGCGGAAAAGTATCGATTATGAAACGACCCGGATTTTTTCAGAAGAGCTGTTTTCAGGCACTTCAATACGGTCGCGCCCTTTCTCCTTTGCCCGGTAGAGAAGCGTGTCGGCTTCTTTGAGCAACCGGTCCACTTCCCCTTCTGCTCCTTTCAGCTTCCCTCCGGTTACACCGCAGCTGAAGGTGGGCCGGATATTACGGCTGTAGGGATAAGAGGCGAAATCAGTACGGACTCTCTCCAGATAATTCAAGGCGCTTCCCGGTTTTGTGTGGGGAAGCAGAACGACGAATTCCTCACCTCCGTAGCGGCAGATAATATCAAGACTCCGGCAGTTTTCCCGGAGCACAGCCGAAAAGACGCGGAGCACTTCATCACCGAAATCATGGCCGTAGGTGTCGTTAATGTTTTTGAAGTGATCCAGATCGATCAGGACCAGAGTGCAGTCAAGACCGGTCCGGTTCGAACGGTCTATCTCTTTTTTCAGTTCCAGCAGAAAACTCCGCCGGTTCAGAAGACCTGTTAGAGCGTCTTCATTGGCCATGCGGAGCAGTTTGTCCTGCTCCCGGACTATTTCAGTCAGGTCTTCAATAAAAACCGCATAATGGTTCCTTCTTTCCCCATCGAGCCTTCTGACATGGACTTCGGCGGGAAAATGGGTTCCCATATCGTTAAAGAAAATCGTTTTGAAGCGGCGGTTGCCCGTAAGGGAACAATCGACGTTGCGGAACAGTGACTTTCCGCAGATATCCTCTCTGGCGTCATAGAACCAGGACTCCCCTTTCAGGTTCAGATCGACGATAAATCCGTCGCGGTCAATGATGAAGATTCCCTGAGGAGATTGTCGCATCAAAGTCTCCGAAAGGTCTGAGACATATCTTCTTCCTTCTCCATTCCGCTTTTGCAGAAGCCGCCCGTTGATTAACCCTCCGGCGATAATAACCGCGGAGACCAACAGATAGACCGGGACCTCGAGCCCGGGGAAAAAGCAGAGCCCCGCCGCCGCAAATATTATGAGAAGAGATAAATTGGCAATAAAAAGCTTAAGAGAGTCCTTCATCTTTCTCTATTTTCGGCCGCAGAAAAAAGGATTTGAGAAAAAAAGGAGAATCCTGGAGAATAGAGATGTGAAATCATTAAAACTGACTGACTATAGTGAAGAAATACGGGGAATCGTATATCTGAGAAATATTAATCTGGAAATAGAAAAAGGAGCCGACTGGGTCTTTCTCGGTGCCAACGGTTCGGGGAAAAGCCGGTTGGGGCAGCTTATAGGCCGCCTCTGGCCGGGTAAATGCGGATACGTCTCTTTTGAAAAGGAGAGAGAGATTATTGACAGGGAGAGAAGGGAGGATGAGAGCGATATCCTCGACCGACCCGACCCCGGTCGTTCGGCTTCCCGGTTCATTCTCGAGCGGAACGGCACGGAGCAGGAAATGGCCGGTCTGGCCGAAAGATTCCGGTTTACCGATCTGCTGGACAGGGGCTTGAAGTATCTCTCAACGGGAGAACTGAGAAAAGTACTCATTGCGGAAGAGTTGATGAGCCATCCCGACCTGATGATTCTCGATGAGCCCTATGAAGGGCTTGATGTCGACTCCCGCCATGATCTGTCGCAATTGATAAACCAGCTGATGGAACAGGGGATTCAGATCATCCTGCTTCTCAACCGATTCAGTGAAATTCCCGATTCGATTGAGAATCTCGGCTATATGCAGGACAGGACTCTGGTCCTCCGGGGAGACAGGGAATTCATACTCCGGTCGGAGGAGCTTTGGAGACTCCACCATTTTCAGGGAGAATCGGTACCGCCGCTGCCTTCGACCCCCCGATCGGACGACGGGCTCTACGGCGGTCCGCTGCTGGTTAATATGAAAAATATCCGTGTCGCCTATGACGGCAGAGAGGTAATCAAAAACCTCGACTGGACCGTATTGAGGGGGCAGCACTGGAAAATTGTCGGCCCGAACGGCGTGGGGAAAAGCACTCTTTTAAGTCTGATCACAGGGGATAATCCCCAGGCCTATGCCAATGATATTTCTCTTTTCGGAATGAAAAAAGGAAGCGGTGAGACCGTATGGGATATCAAAAAACACATAGGTTACGTCTCTTCATCGCTGCAGAGAGAATATCGTGTACGGACATCGGTCAAACTGGTCATCATTTCGGGATTTTACGACTCCATAGGCGTCTATCAGCATTACAGCGAAAGTGAAGCGGGACTGGCGGAGCAATGGCTTAGACTGATAAAAATGGAAAACAAAGCCGACAGACCTTTTCAGAGTCTATCCTTCGGAGAACAGCGTCTCGTTCTCATAGCCCGCGCCATGGTGAAACACCCCCCGCTGCTCATTCTCGATGAACCCTGCCAGGGTCTCGATGAAGTGAACAGATTGATGATCCTCAAGCTCATTGATATCCTGGGTAACAAAGGGGAGACCACCCTTCTCTACGTAACTCATCACAGTGAGGACAAAATCCCTTCCATCAGGAGGGAACTGAGAATGGACTATGGGGGAAAAACATTTGAAATTGAACTGAAAGAGAGCTAAGATTAGCTAATTATGAAAGAGAAAATCGGAGAACAGTACATTCGTCTCGATCTTCTGTCATTCGAACAGGCAGAGATGGTATTGAATTACCAGAAAGACCATAAAGAAATGAAATTCGGCGACATCGCTGTATATCTCGGTTTCCTCGATAAAGATCAGATCGGAAATTCCATAAAAGAATAAGGCGGAGAATCATACTATCCCCTATAATTGCAGTATGAGAATACTGATAATCGGAGCCGGCGTAACCGGCAGCCTGTTCGCCTCTTATCTGGCCAGCAGCAGAGAAAAGCTGGAAAGGAAATTGAAGGAAAACTTTGAGCTGAAAATTCTGGCCAGAAACGATACACACAAAAGGCTGAGCGAAAATGGTCTTAAAATCCATCATGTCGTACAGAATGTCACAACCATAGACAGCATACCGGTTATAAAAACACTGGAAAGCGGAGATATCTACGATTACGTATTTGTTTTTCTCCGCAAGACCCAGATCGCCCCGTTGATGGAAGACCTGAGATCGAACCGGTCCGATCACTTCATATTTGCCGGAAATAACGGAACCGGGCTCGACGGGCTCTGCCCGCCGTTGAAAGTACAGAAGGTCAGTCTCGCTTTTGCCGGTGTCGGCGGTAAGAGAGAAGGAGATACCGTTTACTCGGTCCATGGAAAAAAGCCGGGAATCACCATAGGCGTGAATAAAAAGACAGCCAGAAAAATCAGAAAACTGGGAAAGATATTCACCTGGGCCGGTTGCTCTCTCAGGAAAACGAACCGGATGGATGCCTGGCTGAAACATCATCTGGCGCTTGTGGTCCCGCTGTCGCTGGCTCTCTACCGTGACGGAGGAGACAATGTTTCCCTTTCCGAAAACGGTGATCTGCTTCAGAAGAGCCTGAAAGCTGCAAAAGAAGGTTCAGCCGCGCTCAGGCGCCAGGGACATCCCGTTGCCCCGGGAAAGCTGAAACTCACTCTATTGATGCCCTGCGTCTTTCTCAAGAGCAGAGTCAAAAAACTGCTAGCCTCCCCCATAGGCAAGCTTCTCATATACGACCACTGTATGACGGCCCGGGAAGAGATGAGAGAATTGGCCGGAGAACTGCAGGCTCTGGTGGCGCCGGATGATAAGCCGAGAGAGAATCTGGAAGAGCTGCTGACTCAAAACAATTGACAACAGGACTGATTAGGAAGAAGATATCAGAAGCAGAAGTATCATGATTGATAAGAACTCGATATTCTCAGACATATACCTCAAACTCTCGCTGCACGACAGGAAATCTATTCTCCTCATGGGTGAAACGCCTTTTTTTGAACCGGAAAACAAAAAAAAGCTGACATCGTTTATTCATCCCGATGACAGGAAAGCCTTTTCCGATGAGCTGGAGGCGGCCCTGGATAAAGCGGAACCCTTTTTCCGGCTTTCCGACTTCAAACTCAGGGACAGGAAAGGCGACACAAAACATGTCAGCATCAGAGGCAGACTCGGGGACGGGTACTGTGAACTTTTTTTTAACGACGTATCAGCCTATTACAGAAAAATGGAAAGTCATAACGATCTGATCAACCGTTACGAACAATTGCTGCTGACTCTGAAAGAAGCCGTTTGGGAATGGGATCTGACTGATGATTCGGTCGTTTACTCCGACAGATGGTATGAAATGCTGGCTCTGTCGGCAAATGAGATTGAGGATACATTCGAATTCTGGAAAAAACTGGTCCACCCCGATGATCTGGAAAAGACAATTAAAGCTCTCAATGATCATATAAGCGGGAAAACTGATATTTACGAATGCACATACCGCATGAAAAGAAGTGACGGGACATGGATCTGGGTCAGGGACAGAGGTAAGAAGCAGCTGGACAATCACGGTTCCGCGAGACGGATGATCGGTTCCCACAGAGACATAACCGGCGAAAAATCAGTCCGGGAAAATCTGGAAAAAATGATCATAACCGATGAATTGACCAGCCTTTTCAACCGCAGGCATTATGATGCCCGGATACGCGATGAAATTCTCCGCGCCGAAAGATACGGTTCCAAATTATCCATTCTTATGATTGATATAGACCTCTTTAAACAGATCAATGACACTTACGGCCACAGAGCCGGTGATATCGCCTTGAAAGAGCTGGCGAAAACCATAAAAGGTAAAATTCGGAACACCGACTCCGCTTATAGAACAGGCGGTGAAGAATTTGTCGTGATAGCACCGCTTACCGATGAAAACAGTGCGATGAAAGCGGCGGAGCGGCTTCGCAAGGCCGTTTCGGAAATCCGCGTCGATACGGGTTTCGGTTCTTTCTCCTTCACCATAAGCCTGGGAATCACAACCCATACCAAAGGCGACACTTACAGCAGCCTGAATGAACGGGCCGATGTGGCTTTATACCTCTCAAAAGAATCAGGCCGGAACTGCGCCACCCAGAAGCTTCCTTGACCTGATTTTTCCCTTCTATTGTAAATTCAGGCTCTGTGGTTTAAAATGAACTCTTATGGTTGGAAACAGCATGAAGCCCCTGATCGTCCAGGGAGACAGTTCAATACTCCTGGAAGTTCACAATGACAGCTTTGAAGCAGCCCGGGCCGATATCAATCCTTTTTGCGAACTGGAAAAATCGCCGGAACATATACACACATACAGAATTTCCCCCCTTTCACTCTGGAACGGAGCCTCGGCGGGAATAAGGGCGGATGAAGTTCTTGAGATACTGGAAAAACACTCCCGGTATCCCATTCCCGAGAACGTCAGCTTCCGCATCCGGGATCTGATTTCCCGCTTCGGAAAACTGAAACTGACCGAAACTGAAGATCCGGCCATACTCCAGCTTCATATCGATGACAAGCTTATCGATGCGGAAATCGCCGCGAACAGAAAACTGGCCAGATATCTGACAAGACACGGCAACTCTTTTCTTCTGCAGCTTTACGACAGGGGCACCATAAAACTGGAACTGATTAAGCTGGGCTACCCGGTGGAGGATCTGGCCTCCCTCAAAAAGGGAGACCCTCTCGATTTCCATCTGCGCGATAAAAGACTGGACGGAAGCGATTTCCAGGTCAGAGAATACCAGAGGGAAGCTGCGGAAGCCTTTGTGGGCAATAACCGTCCCGGAACGGGCTTCGGCACGATTGTTCTGCCCTGCGGTTCGGGAAAAACCATCGTCGGCATGACCATAATGGACCTTCTGAAAACCAATACCCTTATTCTGACGACCAATGTGGCGGCGGTCCATCAGTGGATCGACGAACTGACTGACAAGAGCACCCTCTCCCGCGAGGAAATAGGCGAATACACCGGCGACCGGAAAGAGATTAAGGGTATAACTATCGGGACCTATCAGATACTGGTGTGGCGAAAAGACAAAGAAAGCGCCTATAAGCATTTTCAACTATTCCGGGAGAGAAACTGGGGCCTGATCATATATGATGAAGTTCATCTGCTTCCCGCACCCGTTTTCAGGGTGACCGCCGAATTGCAGACCGTTCGGAGGGTCGGATTGACAGCCACTCTCGTAAGAGAGGACGGCGCGGAGGAAAACGTCTTTTCCCTGGTTGGTCCCAAGCGCTTTGAAATCCCCTGGAAACAGCTTGAAGCCCAGGGATGGATAGCCGAGGCGATCTGTCACGAAATCCGCATAGACCTTCCGGAAGATGAAAAAATCCATTACGCCACAGCCGATCAGAGGCGGA
The DNA here is from genome assembly GCF_014207565.1 of Spirochaeta isovalerica. NCBI lineage: Bacteria > Pseudomonadati > Spirochaetota > Spirochaetia > Spirochaetales > Spirochaetaceae > Spirochaeta > Spirochaeta isovalerica. Next base: position 47,169 of record NZ_JACHGJ010000007.1, read on the forward strand.
AATTCCGCATCGCTTCAGAAAACCCGATTAAAATGGAAATCACTTCGGAGCTGATAGCCAACCACCGGGAGGATTCAATTCTCGTGATCGGACAGTATATCGATCAGCTGCAGAAAATATCCAAAGCATTAAAAGCTCCCATAATCACGGGTAAAACTCCGAACCAGGAAAGGGAGCGCATCTTCGAGGATTTCCGCCGGAAAAAAATCCATGTTCTTGTCGTATCGAAAGTGGCGAACTTCGCCATCAACCTGCCTGACGCTTCAGTGGCCATCCAGATTTCGGGAACATTCGGTTCACGCCAGGAGGAGGCTCAGAGGCTGGGAAGGATTCTGCGGCCCAAAGAAAAAAATTCCTACTTTTATTCAGTTGTCTCCCGGTATACGGTTGAAGAGGAGTACGCGGCCAACCGGCAGCAGTTTCTTACGGAACAGGGTTACAAGTATCATATAGAAATGTGGGGAAGAGACGAATTTATACATGACTAAAGATGAGGAATGGCGGAAAATCATTCTGGCCATTAACGACAACACATTCTTCGATCTCATGCGGAACTACCTGGGCAGAATAGAAACGCCCTTCAACAAGCAGGATCTGATGAACAGGCTGGTCAATTTTCTTTCCAGCAACGACATACGCGATACGCTCCTCTCACTGATAGATGAAGATGAAGCGAGACTTCTCTCCGCTGTAGGACTGACGGGCGGAGCGACGGAATCACAGCTGCGTTCCAGTTTTCCCCGATGGACCTATCTCGAACTGCTGACGCGGATCGGGAATCTGGAAGAGCGTTTTCTTATCTATCGGCGCAAGGGGATATATAATCTGACGCCCCTTTTCGAGGAAGAACTGCAACGGGATTACATTTCCCCTTCTCTCCTTATCAAAACGGAGGAAGCCGCTGCGGGATTCGATCCCCCCTTATGGTTCTGCGATCCTCTGATGATAGCCCTCTACTCCTTCTTCCGTTCCGACAGCAATCTGATAAAAATCGACGGCTCTGTCAAAAAGAGGGGCTCCGACAAACTGGAAGAACTTTTCCCCCATGTTTTCGCCGGAGACGAAGGGCTCGAACGGTTCAATCTGGTTTTGAAAATGCTGACAAATCTCCATCTTCTTGAAATCATAGAAGGGGATATTTCCCTCAATCATGGTGAGTGGATCCGTTTGGCCGATAGACCGGAGAGAGACCGATACAGCCTCTATTACGGAGCCGCGCTGGCGGACAGTCCCGCAGGCGTTGCCGCCATGGCTGACTTCTTTGTGCGGTTTTTCAAAAACTTTCCCGAAGGCCGATCAGTCTACAGCGATTCACTGGCACCGTACTTCCTTATTTTCTGTTCTACCGGACCGGCTTTTCATCCGGAGAAAGTGCAGAAAATCCTCTGTGATCTCAATATTCTGGTCCATTCGGGACAGGGTCTCAAATTAAACGGGATACTTCAATTCAGAGAGGAGAATTCCCCACATGATGATCACCCCCTGATCGTCCAGCCCAATTTTGAAGTGACAGTCAGACAGACCGCATCTCTCGGCGATCTGATCGAAACGGCCGGAGCACTGGATTTGATCCAATACGATCTCTACTCCCGTTTCAGCCTGACCAGAAAAAGCTTTCTGAGAGCTTTCAGCGGCGGATTAACTCCGGTTCAGTTAAGGGACCATCTGGAAACCCTCAGCGGTAAGGACATTCCTCAGAATATATCCATCTCTCTTGACGACTGGGCCAGCGAGCATGAAAAAGTCATGATCTATAAAGGGACGGTTATGAAAGTGGCCGAGGACAAGAGAATCTTTATTGAAAAAACTGATGTGCTCAAACCATTCATTCTCGAAGTGCTGGCCGATGGCGTGTATATGATGAAAGAGGGATATGAGCGCCAATGGCTGGAAGCTCTGGAAAACCTCTCCATAACCCCAAGAGTTATGGACAGTTCGCTAGAGAAGAAGGAAGAGTTCAATACTCCCGTACTGACAAAGCATTTCAACTGGAAACTGACTACCCGGTCTCTTTGGAATCAGACTTTCAGAGAGGATTCAGAGAAAGGGACAGAGCTGACAGAAAAGCTGCTGAAGATTCTCGATAAGAGCGGAATAAAAGGCGATGAGAAAAAGGAGCTGGAAGCGAGAATAAGAAGGAAGCTGATCTTTCATCCTAATCAAATCAACAAGGGAATTGTCCGTCCTGAGATTACCGAAGCGCGGGGAATGAATTTTCAGGGGAAGGTCCGTCTCGTCGAATCGGCCCTGCAGAACAGCTCCGACAGACTGGAACTGACATATTTTTCAGGAGGAGATGCGCGGAGTATTCTCGTTCAGCCTCTGGAGTTGAAAAAAGAGGAAAACGACAGGATCCTCGAAGGGAGAATACTCCCCGACGAAGAACCGATTGTACTCAGGGTCAGCAAGATCTCAAAAATACGAAAAATCAGAAGCTCTCTTTTTTAGCATACATTGGCTTCAAGCTGCGCCTTTCGCGCGGCATAATGTTTCGAATCACCCCACTGATCGAATGCAACATCTCTCCCGATCGACCGGACTCTGCCCAGAAGGCAGCTCTTGCACTCCTGCCGCCCTTCATCCATGCAGGGTTTCCCTTCATAGAGTTTATAGCTGGAGCGAACCTCTGTGGGTGTAATGTTGGGCATGGTGACATTGGCACCATAGGAAAGCCCTCTCTCCCGGCCGTCTGGCACAACTGCCTGCAGAGCCGTGGTGGCGGCTATATTCACATCTTTGAGAACAATCCGGCAGACTGCAATCATATTGAGCGACAGCTGCAGAAGCTCATCCTTCTCCATTTGACCTTCTGATGCCATAGGGGTCTGATTGTGAACGAGATAGGGTCCCATTCCGATCATATCGATGTCCTTTTCCTTAAAAAAAAGAATATCCCTGGCCAGCATGGCTGTTGTCTGACCGGGAGAGCCGATCATGACTCCCGTCCCGACCTGAAATCCCGCTTCTTTGAGATAATCGAGGCAGAGTATCCTCTCTTCAAGCTTCTGGGAAGCGGGATGGAGAGACTGATAGAGTTCTTCATTTGTCGTTTCAATGCGGAGGAGATAGCGATGGGCTCCCGCGGCAAAAAACCGCCTGTAAGTTTCAAGGCTCTGCTCTCCGACGCTGAGGGTGATGCCGACACCTTCGGGAAGCTTTTCCGATCGGGTTTCCTTCTTGATTTCCCTGATGAGATCTTCCACATAATCGACAAAAGCGGGATCCCGCCTTTCTCCCGACTGAAGCACGACCGAACCGTAGCCCTGATCGGCGCACCATTTCGCCGAAGAGACAACCGTCTCGCGATCGAGACTGTAGCGGTCCACCTGTTTATTGCTTTTGCGGATGCCGCAATAGTGGCAGTCGAGGGCGCAGATATTGGAAAACTCAACGATTCCTCTGTAGTAGACGGAATCGCCGATATGAGAGTTGAGAATTTCATTGGCTCTGTTTTTCAACCGCTCCACATCTTCGGTGTTTCTGAGAGAGAGCAGTTTTTCGATATCCTGCACCGTGTAGTTTTTTTTATATAGAAGATCGTTCAGATCAGACAATGTTCACTCCTCCTGCGGTGAAAACATTCTTCACCATGATAGTGAACTTAGTCAAGGTTGATTCAGCTCGAATTGATATAATTTTATCTATTTAATCTGGCAGTGGATATAGAGTTCTTCCATCTCGCTATTCAGAAGCTCCTCTTCCCTTTTGGTGATCAGGCTATCCTCCTGAAGAGCTTTAATGCACTCTTTAATCCCGCTGATTCCGGCGTAAAGGCAGGCGAGTTCGCCGATGTCTTCGGGGTTGTGTTCCATAACCCAGTCAATTTTTTTCAGGTAATTTTGAGCGGCTCTCTGAATGCTCTGTGCGGCAGTACTTTTAATCATGACAACCTCCTGTCACGGAGGATCCCGTCTTTTACGGGACTTCCACTTTAAATTCTATTGTCACGAACCGGCTTTTTCAACAAAAAAAAGGGGGGACTGCTCCGTTCCCATCATCAAACAACGGAACAGTCCCCGGAAAAAACGAAAAAGGAGACTATCTTATATACTTTATCAACCGAACATATATCGGTTAAGCATATTCTCTATCATTTCCTGCTTACCACTGATCTGGGGCACAGGAGCGTCGGCAGCGGCGAAATCGCGTAGATCTTCCAGAGTCATCTTGCCCTGTTCGAACTCGAGACCTTTGCCTGTATTGAAAGACTCGTATCTCTTGTCGAGCATAGCGGCCAGTTTGCCGTCCTGATTGATTTTATCAGTTACTTCAAGAGCCAGAGCAAAAGTATCCATACCGCCGATATGGGCATGGAAGAGGTCTTCCAGGTCGGTGGAGTTTCTTCTCACCTTCGCATCGAAGTTGAGTCCGCCCGATCCGAGCCCGCCGTTGTCCATGATAACCATCATGGCTTTAAGCGCGTCGTAGACATTGGTGGGGAACTGGTCCGTATCCCATCCGTTCTGAGGATCACCGATATTGGCATCTACCGATCCGAGAAGTCCCGCGTCGGCAGCCACTCTCAGCTCATGATCGAATGAATGTCCGGCCAGAGTCGCGTGGTTGGCCTCGATATTGAGTTTGAAATCCTTTTCCAGTCCGTGCTCTTTCAGGAAACCGATAACAGTTGCCGAGTCCACATCGTACTGGTGCTTTGACGGTTCCATGGGTTTCGGTTCGATGAGGAACGTTCCCTTGAATCCGATTTTTCTACCGTAATCTCTTGCCAGAGTGAGGAACTGAGCCATATGCTCCAGTTCTTTTTTCATATTGGTGTTGAGAAGGCTTGTGTACCCTTCCCTTCCGCCCCAGAATACGTAATTCTCACCGCCGAGGATCACATTCGCGTCAAGAGAGGCTTTGATCTGGGCTGCCGCTCTGGCGAGGATTCTGAAATCGGGGTTTGTGGAAGCTCCGTTCATATAGCGGGGATGAGAGAAGGCATTGGCCGTGTTCCACAGTAGTTTGACACCGGTGGCTTTCTGTCTTTCCAGGAGCAGTTCCGTTGTCTTTTTATAGTTAGCTTCATATTCGGTAACCGAATCCGCATCGGGAGACGCGTCTATGTCGTGGAAGCAGTAATAGGGAGCACCCACTTTTGTAATGAATTCAAAGGCTGCATCGGCTTTTTCCTCGGCGTTCTTCCAGGGATGGACAATCGTTCCGTTTCCGAAAGGATCGCTTCCGTCTGCGCAGAATGTGTGCCAGTAGGCAACGGCAAAACGCAGATGCTCTTTCATCGTCTTTCCGGCGATGACTTTGTTCTCATCGTAGAATTTGAAGGCCAGGGGATTGTCCGATCCTCTGCCTTCGAATTTGATCTTTCCGATTCCCGGAAAATATTCTTTGTTTCCTTTGTAGATTTCTGACATATGTCTGACTCCTTATTTATGATTTACTTGAATACAACACTCAGGGTGTTCATATATTTAGTGTATTTTTCATACACCTTATCGTACTTCTCCGCATCGGACCCCGGTTCGTAGCGGAAGAGTTCCGTACCGCTGCAATGCTCATCAGTGAGTTTCTTAATCTCTTTTTCACCGCCGTGGATATGGTTATAAGCCCAGAGAGCCTGAACTGCTCCGCCCATGGCTGCCGCTTCGGCATTATCAGTCACAATGATGGGAGTCCGGAGAATGTCAGCGGCAATCTGACGCCATCTGAGACTTTTCGATCCGCCTCCGGTCAGAATGATTTCAGCCGGTTTAAAACCGAGTCTGACAAAACTGTCCAGGCCCACCTTCATCCCGAAAATGGCCGCTTCCATAGAGGCCCGTATGATATTCGCTTCGGTCACATTGGTCATGTTCATACCGATGAGAGATCCCTCCCCGTTGGGAAAGTTAGGAGTTCTCTCGCCGTTAAAGTAAGGCAACATGATCAATCCCCCGCTGCCCGCACCGGCTTCCTCTGCCAATCTGTCGATTTTATCCACCTCGATTTTCAGGAGCTTGCGCATCACTTCCGTGGCGACAGTGCAGTTCATGGTACAGAGAAGAGGCAGCCATCCTCCTGTGGAGGAACAGAAAGCCGCGATATTGCCTTCGGGATCGATAATCGGTTTGTCCGAATAACCGAACATGGTTCCCGAAGTTCCCAGGCTCATGGTCATGACGCCATCGGCGACGGCTCCCGTCCCGATGGCGGCTATCATATTATCCCCGCCGCCGGAGGAAACGAGAATGCCTTCGGGCAGCCCGAATAGTTCTGAAGCCTCTTTCGTGACATATCCAGCCGGTTCGTGAGCTTCAATCAAGCGGGGCAGAGCTTCCGAGAGATCCCGAACCGGATCGAGTGCTGCCAGCACATCTTCGCTCCATGTCCTTTTTCTCACATCGAGCAGGGCCGTTCCCGAAGCGTCTCCGTATTCCATGACTTTTTCGCCGGTGAGCCGGTAGTTCATGTAGTCATGGGGAAGGAGGATGGTGTCCATGCGATCATAGAGATTTTTATGATTTTCCTTGAGCCACAGGATCTTGGAAGCCGTATAGCCGGCCAGAACGGGATTGCCCGCTTTCTCAATTATGCCATCGAAACCGCCGGCTTTGCTGTTGATTTTATCGCATTGATCCTGCGTGGCCGTATCGCACCAGAGCTTGACGGGACGGAGGACCTGTCCATCTTTATCGAGAGGAACAAATCCGTGCTGCTGTCCTGAAACACCGACGGCAATCGCCGAATCCCGGACCTCTTTATCTATTTCACCGAAAGCTTTGACGGCGGCATCTATCCACCACCGGGCTTCCTGCTCTCTCGTTCCGTCATCGGCGCTGATCATATCATGAGGCGCCGAAGCGGAGGCGATGATCTTTTTATTTTCAAAATCGTAAAAGAGAACTTTGGTACTCTGGGTTCCCAGATCGATTCCCACAATGGTTTTCACTTTGTTATCCTCTTTGCTTTTATGATCCCAGTATTATCCCGAATTTCCCATTAAAGAATGGACAGAAATGACAAAACATACATATTATTGACATTATGGAAATAAAAGATGCGGTTTTCGTCTATCAGATGATTGAGGAAAAAGAGGTGGAGTGGCACAGCCGTATCCACAATCATGATCAGAGAGAGTACGAAATTCACTACTTTCTTCAGGGGGAGGGTAAATTCAGAACCGGCGCGACAACATACAACATTTCCAAAGGGTCACTGTTTCTGACCGCCCCTTTTGAAGAGCACACCATAACCAGCACAAACCTGACCCGCCCTCTCACCTACTACGCCGTTCTCATAAAAACCGACCCCCGGGATTTCGAGATCGAAGATCTGCTCAGGAAAGAGTTGCAGAACAGCAATTATTACAATATCGGGACCAATTACCGCTTTTTCTTCGAGGAATTGAGAGAGAAAGGACTTTCGGAGAACAGCAATCTCAGGAAATCAGCCTATCATCAGTTGCTCTCCTTTCTCTATCAGCTATCGGAAGATGAGCTGATGACGGGAAGCGGCAACAGGGAGAGCGTTCATATTGAAAAAGCCCTGATGATGATGCAGAACAACATATTCTCCGAAGTGACTCTGGCCGATATAACGGAAAAACTCAAAATCACCGACGCCTATTTCATCCGCCTGTTCAAAAAGAAGATGAAAACGACGCCGATGAAATACTATACAAAACTGAAGGTGGAAGCGGGCGCCTCCATGCTGATATCAAGCTCTCTCAAGGTATACGAAATTGCCGACCGGCTCAATTTCTATTCAGAATTTCACTTCAGCCGGGTTTTCAAGCAGCACACGGGAGTCTCTCCGAGACAGTACAGGAACGAATACAGACAGATTACCGGCAATTCCTGAATTGCCTACAGGAATTTTCTCAGTCCGGTTCCTCAAGCAATTCCAGATCATCGGGATCTTCAAAATCTGAAAGCTCTTCCGGTGTGCCCGCCTCGAAAATCTCTTCGGAGCCGGGCAGTTCGTTCGAATCCGTCACAGTCAGCCTTTCGAGCATTTCTGAAAATTCACTCAGCTGATCCTGTTTCTCAAGTCTCATGGAACACCCCAGGCGATAGATATTGCCGTCCATTTCCACCCGCCTCGGCGTAAAAACAATGTCAATACCGCTCTTATCCGTAAACCCGAGAGGAAAAACGACCTGGGCATGAACTTCACAATTTAATTCAAAGTTGAAATCGCTGTAGAGAAGAAGGCCGGAAAGAGATAAATCCCCCAGATGACCGATGAATTTTTCTCCCTGAAAGACCTCCAGGTTGTACAGCAGCCCGCGGCGCTCCTCTTTCCGGCCCAACTGATCGAGAAGCCTTTTTTTACTGAAACGCACATGTTTGACCGCATAGAGAAGTTCTTTACCTCCCACTTTGAGGTAAGTGGCCAGCTGAGAAAGGATTTGCGCAGTACGCGAGGTCTCTTCTGCTCCCTTCGAGGCCTGACGGACATCTTTAAGAATGGCTTCATAACCGCTCGACTGTTCCTTCAGCGATTCGGCAAAACCGTTTATCCGGTCCTGGGATCGACCGGCAACAGCAAGATTTTCTTTAATAATCCGGCTCTGTTCTTCGAACTGGTTCTGAAAATCCTTCATGGCATCACTGAGTTTCTGTGTTTTTCCGCTGATCTCACCGAGAATGCTTCTCGCTTCGTCGCCGAAGTTCCGCACTTTGTGAATTCTCTCGACTCCGTTCTTCCAATACCGGTTATTCTCATTAATGCTTTGGCTGGTTTCCTTAAGGTAAAGCCCTACTTCCTGAATCGAATCTCTGGAATACTCCGAAAGCTTCCGGACTTCCGATGCGATTACAGCAAATCCTTGTCCAGACTTCCCGGCCCTGGCCGCTTCAATCGATGCATTGGTCGCGAGGATATGTGTTCTTTCGGCTATATCCTCCAGATTGTCTATGACATGGCCGACCCGGGAGGTCTGATCACTCATGTGTTCCATGCTTCTCTCAAGGTTTTTCATAGCTCCGGTTAAATCGGCGACCACATCGGCAGATTGTCCGATGCTGACAAGACCGCTGTCGGCGGCTTCTGTTGCAGAGCGGGTGTCCTGAGTAAGACGGAGCAGGTTTCCGGCGGCGTCGGAGGACCGTTCCGCCAGTCCTTTATAGACATGGGAGGATTGGCTGAGCTGTTCCAGGATTTCGGAAATATCCCTGTCGAGTCTACTCAATGAATCCTGAAATAGCTTCACCTGTCCGTAGATCCTTTCCATTCCCTCCGATTGTTCTATCGATTGACCGGACATATGACGGGCCGAAAAAAAGATATCGGAAGCGAAGAGATTGAATTTTTTCGTAGACCGGGAAATATCCAGAAAAACAGAATTAAGATGGGTCGTAAAATCATTGAGTTTTCCCCCGACATCGCTGTCGGGGTCTGTCCCGGAAAATGATTTTACCAGGTCGATATTGTTCTTTCCGTTGATTTGTGACAGATAGCTGACAATGCTGTTAACATCTTTCCGGTCATAACGGAGATTAATAAAGAGAACCAGAAAGGCTGATAATGGATTAATAACTAGAATGGCGACCAAACTGAGCTCTGTATTTTGAGGAACGAGAAAAACAAAAACCAGGAGATTCTCAAGAATAAGGATTAGAAATGAGAGGAGAAGGCGAATACGATTTTTTGCTATAATCACAATTCAATATTATAACTTCAGCAGTAGCCCTGCAAATTCAATAAGAAAGATTCTCAAAATGAATAACATTAACCGGGATAATTTGTTTTACAGTTACAGTAAGTTTACAATAGAAATAGAAAACTGGAGTTTATCGAGATGCCTGAGAATAGAAACAAATATGCTCCAGCAGCCCTTGCTGCTGGAGCATTATTATCCGTGCTGGCCCTTATCACCCCACAGTCTGAGATCGTCATTTCAGTCATTATTAGGCTGATGGCCGCAGCGATAGCCCTTTATTATTCCATTAAGCTCAGGGAATGGAAGCTTCTTCTCCTCATGGCCATGTATATCCTTATGTCTATCAGACAGATTCTGACTCTCTTTATGTGGATCGGCCTGATCGAGACAACCGGATCTTCCAGGTTTATAAGCGAACTGCCGGGATTTCTTGTCACTTTGCTGACTCTTATAACAATTATCTATATCGGGAATGAACTATCGAGAGAAAGGAAGATTATTCTCAAACAGAATAGCCATATCGATAAACTGTCCGGACTCCTTCCGATCTGCTCCAAATGCAAAAGGATCCGGGACGACGAAGGATACTGGAAACAGATCGAATCCTATATCGAACAGCATTCCGAAACCCAGTTTACTCATGGATTATGCGAAGATTGCGCAGACGAGCTTTACGGCAATGAAAAATGGTATAAAAAGATGAGAGATGACTCTTGAGCTTGAGACAGGACTCTCAACGGGACAATCAGTCCTTCAGTTCTGCAGCAAAGGGAATGGAATCCATAGCCCCGGGCCGCGATACCGTTACCGCAGAAGCTTCAGCCGCCATCTCCATAGCCTTTCGGACATCTGTACCGTCGATCCTCGCAGCCAGATAGTACCCCAGAAATGTATCGCCGGCAGCAGTCGTATCCACAGCATCAGCTTTTACAGCCGGTACATGGATCCTTTCGTCATCACAGCCGTAATAGGCTCCTTCTACTCCGGCCGTCATGACAATGTCCTTCCCCGGGAACAGCCGTGTCAGCTTATCCAGAATTTCTTCAAAAGCCCCGGATGCGCCGGCCAGCCCGGCGCCTTCGTGTTCATTGACGATGAGGATGTCCACCAGATCGAGAGGCCAGGAGAGAATAGAGGAATCGAAGGGAGCCGGGTTGATGCAGATCCTCATCCCCTTTTCTCTGGCTCTCCGGATAATGCCTTCGGTTCCGTTGATTTCATTCTGAAGGACAAGATAATCTCCCTCACTAAAAGAAGAGAGCGTTTGCTCAATATCCTTCTCCTCTATCTTCCGGTTGCCTCCGGCCGATAGAATGATGGAATTTTCCCCACGGGGCGTCAGCTGGATGATGGCCTGTCCCGAAGGACCGTCATAGACTTTGACGAAATCGGTGTTGACGCCGTAGGAATTCAGTTTATCCAGAAGCCACCGCCCGTCCTCTCCGATCTTTCCGCCATGAAAAACCTCGGCCCCGGCTTTGGACAGGGCGACGGACTGGTTAGCGCCTTTGCCCCCGGCAAAGTATTCCACATCTCCCCCGGAGAGAGTTTCCCCAGGCAGGATGATATGATCGACCCGGAAGACCAGATCGATATTGAGGGAACCGAAATTGAGGATTTTCACAGCAGCGCTCCTTGACGTTTATCTCTGACAGCTTTCCACCATCAATTTTTCCCAAATCACAAGTTCAAATTTGTAAGGATTTTACAAACCTCATCGACTTCATCGGAAGAGATTTCCAGACTTGTCACAAAACGGATCTCATTATGAGCCGAAGCGATGGCCCGGACACCTTTAGACGCCATCTTCTCATTCACAGAAGAAGCCTGCCCGTCCGCTGTATAGGCAAAGACAATATTAGTCTCCACTTTGGACAGATCCACAGTGATTCCCGGGAAGGCATCGAGAGTTTCCGCAAGTTTAAGACAGTTGGCGTGATCTACCGCCAGCCTATCCACATGGTTTTCCAGAGCATAGATTCCCGCTGCCGCCAGAATGCCGGCCTGACGCATACCGCCGCCGAGCATTTTCCTGACAACCCTCGACCGCTCGATGAACTCTTTCGTCCCGCAGAGCATGGAACCGACAGGCGCTCCCAGGCCTTTGGAGAGACAGAAAGTGACAGAGTCGGTGTAGGAGGAAATTTCCGCCGCCGACATTCCCGACGCCGTAACGGCATTGAAGAGGCGGGCTCCGTCCATATGGATCTTCAGACCGTAATCGTCGGCAAATGCCCTGACTTCGGCCAGATCATCTTTGCGCCAGTAGATTCCGCCGGCGAAATTGTGGGTGTTCTCCACCTCGATCATGCTCGTATGGGCGATATCGTAATCGTCTTTCTTGATCATGGGCTCCATGGCGGACCGCTTCATGATGCCCCGGTCTCCCGGAACCGAAATAGGCATGCATCCCGCTACAGCAGCAGCTCCCCCCACTTCATGGTGGATTGTGTGGGCCTGCTCATGCATGAGCACTTCATTGCCTCTGCCGCCCGCCACATAGAGGGCTATCAGATTGGCCATGGAACCGGAAGGGACAAAGAGGGAAGCCTCTTTTCCCGTCAGTTCGCTGCACATATCCTGAAGACGGTTAACCGTTTTGTCTTCAGCGTAAACATCATCACCCACTTCCGCTTCGTACATGGCTTTTCTCATGGCATCGGTAGGTTTTGTAAAAGTATCGCTTCTCAATTCGTATTGTTTCATATCTGTCGATTTTATCATGGATATAAACCGCGGAACAGAGAATAGACGTTGATTTCTTTCACCGGAGCCTGTACTTTGACTCCATGATATGGGTTCACAGAAATTATCCCGACGGTTTTGACGATCTCTCCAAAGCGGAAATGCTGGCCTGCGGCCTGACTCAGGTTTCAAAGCGCTTTTTTACCGGCGAAACTTTCAACCTCGAAGCGAGCGCTTACGCAGGGTTTTCCGTTGAAGAGATGATAAGAGGCCATTCTGCCGAAGAGATTATCAGGGATTTTCCCGGTGAGATCCCCTCCCCTTTCCGCATGGAAAAACTGGTGGGAACCTACCGGTATGGTTCCAGGACCTATGCCCTTCTGGCCCATAAATACAAAAAGGGAGATATCCGGGCCTCCGATCCCGCATCGATCATCCTCGTTTTCACACCTGATAACGGTAAGACATGGATCGCCGGTTACCTGAAAGAGAAAAAAAACAGTCTGGTGGAAAAGCTCTCCTCGGTCAGCGGCCGGACCTCGGTCTCCCTTTCGGCCCAGGCGGCCCTGGCCATGGTGCATCTGGCGCCGGGCAACCCTGTCATTGATCCCTGCTGCGGCACAGGGCTGATTCCGCTGGCTTCGGTCCTGCTCGGAAGAGAGACTCTGGCCGCTGACAACAACTATAAAATGATACGCCATGCCAGACAGAACAGAGACGAGCTGAATCTGAACCTGGAAATTCCCCGCAAAGACGCCTTTGAACCCTGGCATGACGGCGGATGCCTTGTCAGTGATTTCCCCGCCGACAGAAACTGGACGACCTCCGAAAAGGACCTGGGTCTTCAGCTCTTTAGAGCCTGGATACCCCATATAAGCAGTTTCTGCGTAATCCTGCCGGAGAAAGTCGTTGAGAAGCTTCCACGGACAATACAAATCAGCTCATTAGTGCCCTTTACTGCGAACCGGTCGATTGTGGTAGGTACAGTAAAAAACGGCTAAAGAAAACGAAAGCTTATTCGTCAGTCATAACAAATCATTAAAAAAAGTAAAAAGAGATTGAGCAGCTCCCCTCTATTTCTCTAGAATGAAGGTGTAGAGAGAAATTCTGGAGGTTAGCGCATGAATGGCATTATTAATATCGGGATATTCGGTCTGGGAACTGTCGGGACGGGAGTTTTCTCCATCATCAACAGAAACCGGGAGCTATTTGAAAAGCGCTGCGGATCCAGACTTGTTCTGAAAAAAGCCGTGGTCTCCAATGTCAATAAAGATAGAGGGATTGATCTGACCGGCGTCGAGCTGAGCAGCGATCCCGCATCCATTCTCGAAGATGATGACATTCAGATCGTCATTGAGCTGATCGGAGATCTGGAGCACTCGGAAAAAATCATCACCGAAGCCTTGAAAAAGGGGAAATCGGTCCTGACAGCTAATAAAGCCGTCATAGCCAGAAAGTCCCGGGTCATTTTTGATGCGGCTTACCAATCCAGCGCTTTCTTCGGCTATGAAGCTTCCGTCGGTTCGGGCATCCCGGTCATACGTTCCATCCGGGAAGGTTTTGCCGGTGATACGATCAGTGAGATATCGGGAATCATGAACAGCACGACCAATTACATTCTGACGAAAATGAGCGAAACCGGAGAGGACTTCGCCGCAGCGCTGAAAGACTCGCAGGAGAAAGGTTATGCCGAACCGGATCCGACTTTTGATATCGAAGGATACGATGCCGCCCATAAACTGATAGTTCTGATGAATCTCTCTTTCAACAGACTCTTCAAATACGATGATCTTTTCGTCGAGGGGATAACGTCCATAGAAACCATGGATATGGCATACGCCTCGGAACTGGGATATAAAATCAAGCACATGGGATGGGCGAAAGAAAGAGAAGGCAAGTACTTCGGCGCCGTTCACCCGGTTCTCGTCCACGAATCGGACAGCATGGCTTCGGTTGTCGATGCCTTTAACGCCATTACCGTCGATACGGAATTCGGCGGGCCGTTCGTTCTTCACGGGCTGGGAGCGGGATCCCATCCCGCCGCCTCAGGCGTTATCTGTGATCTGATGGAAGCAGCCCGGGCAATTGAAACGGGTCAGAGCAAAAGCATATATCCCCTGTCTGTGAAATACGAAGATCTGAGAGAGGGGAAGATAGAACCGATCGGCGATGCGGTCTTCCGCTATTATCTCCGCTTTTCCGTTGAAGATAAGGCGGGGGTCCTGGCGGCTCTGACCACCGTTCTGGGCGAGAATGATATCAGCATAAGTTCCATGATGCAGAAAGAAGATCCTGAGAATGTGCACTCGGTTCCGATAATAATCGTAACCCATGAAGCGACGGAAAGGCAGATGCAGGAGGCTCTGGCACAGATTTCAAAGTTGGACTGTATTACAGCTCCCCACAAGCTGCTGAGAATTCGGGATTGAAACTCAGTAATCGACCAGCCCGTCTCCGAAGATCCCCTGCCAGATGAGGGCCCCTCTGCTGTGTTCCAGTTCGGGAACCGTGAAAAGCTGGTCCAGAAACATTCCCGCCGCACCGAGTGCAGGAGACATCTCGTCGCGGCTCATAAGATGAATACCGCAGTCTCTCTGGTTTTTGTAGAGCCAGTTTTTATCAATGACCTCTCGGAACAGCCCCTCCAGATCGGAAATATGAGAGGGAAGATCGCCGCCCAGAAAGAGGTGCTTGAAGTTGAACACATTGACGAACATGGCAATATGTGAGGCAAGATGATAAAAAACCCGTTTCTGCAATTCGGCATCTTTGCCGTAGAGATCCAGTTCCCGGCTGGTCAGGTTTAACTGGTTTACCCTTTCGGGATTATACTCGATAGTCTGAAATTCTCCGGCCGTAAACTCCGGTCCGTAATAGAGCTTTTCATTTATCACGATTCCGAACCCGATTCCCAGACTCTCATTATTATCTTCGATTTTCCGGTTTTCATAATAATTGATATGACAGTAGAGGAAGTTGCTGTATCCTTCCTCTCTGTGGTCGGCCAGTATCCCCCTGGCACAGCAATTGGCATCGTTATCGATGAAACAGGGAACATCCAGTTCGCTGAAGACTTCCTCTCCGAAACAGTAAGGCTCCTCTTCAATTCCCATTTTTGCCGATTTGAGAATGATCGCCTCTTCGTGATTCACGACTCCGGGAATGGCCACTCCAATGCCCAGGAGCCTTTTTTCACCCAGTTCTTTCCTTAATATGCCGTATACGTTGAGAAATTCTTCTTTGATATTGCTATGCCGGACATCGAATGGAAAATCGGAGGAGAAAACCGTCCGGGAATGCATATCCTTGAGGACCGCCCTGATTCCGTAAATGTGAAACTCAATACCGGCAACAAAACCGAAATCCCCCTGGACTCCCAGGCCGATAGGTTTTCTGCCCGGTTTGATTTTCAGATTCTGCGGTTCCACTTCTTCCACGAGGTTCAGCTCGATAAGGTGTGCCGTGACAGAGCTCATGGTCGCCTTGTCCATATCGAACTTCCGGCATAATTCTATTCGGCTTATGCCGTGATTCAACCAGATGGCCCGCAGAACTCTGAGGAGATTATATTGACTTCGCACCTTGCTGTTATTAATCTTCATAGATACGCATTATCCCTTAAACCGGTTCAATTTACAGAGACAGTCTCTTTAAGCTGAATATTATCTGATGATGTACCGACAGCAATTGTAAACACTCCGGAATTCATAGTCCACTGCTCCAGGTTTTCATCCCAGAAGCAGAAGGCGTCCCTCTCCAGAGAAATCCTGACGGTTTTCTCTTCCGCCGGCTTAAGATGTACTTTTTCAAAACCTTTCAGCTCTTTGACCGGACGGATTACGGAGCTGTCAGATTCTCCCACATAGAGCTGAACAGTCTCAAGACCATCCCGCAATCCCGTATTTTTTATTGTTATATCCACATCACAGCGGAGAGTCCCGCCCTTTTGCCCGAGGGAGACCTTCAGGCTCTTATACTCAAACTCCGTATAGGAGAGACCGAAGCCGAAAGGATACAGAGGTTCTACCTTCTTGTGTTCATACCACCGGTATCCTATGAAGATACCCTCGGAGTATTCGACGGGATAGACAGCATGGGCCTTCTCCCCATCGGGATCCCATCCTTTGTACAGCGACTCGCCTTCGGGGATATATCCGAAGCCCGGTGAATCGGAGAACTCTTTCTCAATTGTGATGGGCAGTTTTCCCGAAGGATTGATTTTCCCGCTGAGAACCGATGCGACAGCCCTGTTCCCCTGCTGCCCCCCGTACCAGCAATAGAGTATGGCCGCCGCTTTACCAGACCAGCCTGTCATGCGGACCCCGCCTCCCGCATTGACGAGCACAATCGCTTTACTGCTGTTTCCGACAGCCTTAAGGACGCACCGTTCTTCCTCATCGGGGAGATTAAACGACCTGTCGCACCCTTCGCTGTCCATCGTCCCTGTTGCGATAATGACCGCATCGGCATTCCGCAGCTCCTCATCAGAGGGATTTTTAACATAGCGTATGGATGAACCGAATTCCTCCTTCAGAGCATCGAGCAGATTCATGTGATTGAAGCCTTCCACTTCAGCCGCTCCGCCGCCCCGCGCTGTTTCCTCAGCGAAGCGCCCTGTCAGGAGAATATCTTTTCCGGACTCGAGGGGGAGAAGGTCCGCTTCGTTTTTCAGAAGGACAATTCCTTCGGCTGCGGTTTGCAAAGCGACAGCCTCATGTTCGTCAAAATTATCCAGGTAGGATTTATCCTGAAATCCGGGATTGTAAAGATCCATAGAAAAAGCTGTTTTGAGAATATTCAAAACCATCCGGTCAATATCGGCTTCGCTGATTCTCTTTTCCTCTAAGAGCCGTGGAATTTCTTTAAAAATCTGTCCTGCCGGCATTTCCAGATCCAGTCCCGACTTTATAGCTTTTTCACAGTCATTTATGGCCCACCAGTCTGTCATGACCAGCCACTGGAAACCGAGTTCTTCTCTCAGTATCTCATTTATTAGTTTCCTGTTCTGGCTGCACCATTCTCCGTTGAAAAGGTTATAGGCCGTCATGACCGCCCTGGCTCCGGCTTCCACTCCCTTTTTAAAAGCAGGAAGGTAAATTTCATGGAGGGCTCTCTTGCCTACAATGGAATTGCTTTTTCTCCGGTAGAAATCCGTGTTATTGGCAATGAAATGTTTCAGAGTGGCGACAACCCCCTTTTCCTGAAGCCCTTCCACATACCGGCCTATCAGTTCGGAAACGAGATAGGGATCCTCTCCCCCGTATTCAAAATTCCGGCCGCACTGACTGTGTCTGTATATATTCATCCCCGGCCCCAGGAGGATATGGATTCCTCCGGCCCGGCATTCCTCGCCGATGCTTCCGGCATAACGGAGAAAAAGATCGCGGTTCCATGTGGAGGCCAGCTGCAGCATACAGGGGAAACTGACAGACTTCTCCAGGTCCGTATCAACCCGGTCTTCCAGCCAGGTCTCGCGGATATTGACACCGCAGCTCGCATCACTCATAAAAATTTCCGGCAATCCTAGCCGGGGCACCGATGGGATAAAAAATCCGCGAACACCTCCCAAAATGGAAATTTTCTCGTCCAGCGTCATGGCGTCCCTTATCTCTAGGGCTTTCTTATTGGCCTCTGCATTACTTATTCTGTTCAATTTCAATGTTGCATCCTTAAAAGAAATCTGTTAAATCCTTATTGCTGAAAACTTTCTGCCAGGTAAGGGCTCCCCTTTCATGATCGAATTCCGGAACAGTGAACATCTGTTCCAGAAACATCCCCGCCGCACCCGAAGCGGCTATCTTTTCCCTTTCCTCATCTGTTTCAACAAGGCAGCTCTCTTTCCGGCCGTAAGGCCAGTTGCGGTTTACCGCCTTCCTGAGAATTTCCTGTGCATCGGGAACCAGGTCCGGCAGATCCCCCCCCATTATGACCCGCTTGAAATTGAAAAAATTGACAAGCAGAGCCATATGATTGGAAAAGCTCTCGAAAACCTTTCTCTGAATGTCCGGATCGGACCGGTAGGAGTACTGCTCTTCGCGGGTCATATCGAACTGGTTGATCCGGTCCACATTGTAGGTCATCGTCTGAAACTCTCCCGATGTGTAATCCGGTCCGAAATAGGGTTTACCATCCATTACGAGACCGAGCCCCACGCTGACATTGTCATCGGGATGATACCCCTCGTGAGTGGGTTCATAACTGAAAAAGGTGTAGAGGAAGTTACTGAAATCACGACTGCGGTTTTTCGTCAGCTTCCCCCAGGCGCAGCAGTTGGCATCATTATCAATGAATCCGGGAATATCGAGAATGTCGAAGACTTCCGACTGAAAATCATAGGTATCTTCGACCACGCCCAGCTCCCAGGAGTTGTTGATTATCCCGCGATCGTGGTCCACAACGCCGGGGATAGAGACTCCGATACCAATCAGAGGCTTGTTTTTCAGTTTTTTCTTCACTTCGCTGAAAGCGACCAGAAAAGAACTTTTAATCTGATCCATTTTCAATCGCTCACAGGGAAAACTGAAAGTCTCAATCGTGTTGAAGTGCATATCCTTAATGACTGCTTTAATACCTTTGACATGTAATTCGAAGCCGGCGACATAACCGAAATCCTTCCGGATTCCCAGCCCGATGGGTTTGCGTCCCGGTTTGGACTGTTCAATATTGGGAAGAACTTCCTCGACAATATCCAGTTTCAGAAGAAGAGAGACGATCGTGCTCATCGTGGCTTTATCCAGCTCCAGTTTGGCGCAGAGTTCTTTCCGGCTCACACCGTTTTCAACCCAGATCGCTCTGAGGACTCTGTACAGATTGTATTGCCTTCGGATTCTGGCTCCGCCCGATTTTACCTGATTCATTAATCTCGACTCCGGAAATAACATAGGAAATGACATATTATCCATGTAGGACAAAAAGATTGTATTATGTTAGTTTGGATAAATCAACTATTAATTCATTTCACGGAACGCTTCGGGAAAAGATACAAATTCTGAAACGGGAATTAATTAAGAGCGTAAACAGTTTAATACAATTCTGATAAGAATGAAATAGAGAAAAAAGAATCATCAAGCTATGAAAAATTTAACTTGACAGTTCCTGAATTCCAATAGTAAGGTTGACCAAACTAACTATACGAAACACATCTATTTCGGTAGTTGGGAAATTATTCAATCAAGTCCCGAAAAGGACAAAAGGAAGGAACATGAAAAAAACGTTATTGCTTGTCATGGCTGGTATGTTTACGTTAACATCCCTCTTTGCCGGCGGCTCTCAGGAAACTGGAGCCAGTGAAGACAAAGCTGTATTAACAGTTCTGCTCGACTCAACTGATGGATGGGTTAGAAACTTCAACCCCTACACCTCCGGAGCCAAGCAGTTTACTCACGGTTTCACTTACGAGTATATGGCTCTTTACGATCCGCTGAACAGCAACAGGGAAACTCTCTGGCTGGCGGAAGATATCATTTCTGAACCGGACCTGAAAACTCTTACTGTAAAAGTGAGAAAAGGCGTTAAATGGAGTGATGGTGAAGATTTCACTGCCGACGACGTTGTTTTTACCTACGAAATGGGCAAGAACTTCCCCGAACTGGACAGAAACGGATACTGGGGAGACAACGGAAAGATTCTGAGCATTGTCGCACTCGATGATTATACCGTTCAGTTCAACATGAGAAAACAGAACAGATTCCACAGAATCGACATGTTCAACGAAGTACAGATTGTTCCCGAGCACATCTGGGCCTCAGTGAAAGATCCTTCTTCCTATGTTCTGGAAACACCCGTTTGTACCGGTCCTTTCTCAGAAGTAATCGAGTTCACTCCCGAAATGATTGTTATGGGAAGAAACCCCTACTACTGGAAAGCTGATGACCTGGAAATCGATGAAGTGAGAATGCCTCAGTTCAACGACAACGCATCCGCACTGGCTCTTCTCGAAACAGGACAGGTTGACTGGGCCCACATCTTTATTCCGGATATCGAAAAAACTTACATCAAAGGCGATCCCCACAGAAAATACTGGTACGGATTAAACGACGGCGTAAGAATCGCTTTCAACTATATGACCAAACATGAAGGCAACAACAAGGCTTTCCACAATGTGGACTTCAAAAGAGCCTTCTCCATGGCTATCGACAGACAGGGAATCATCGATTCCGCTGTATTCGGATACCTTGACAGCGCCGTTCCTCCTGTCACAGGTCTTCCCCCGGCACTTTGGGATTACAAAAACCCCGCGGCCGAAGAAATCAAAGACAAGTACACAAGATACGACCTCGATGCCGCTAAAGCTCTTCTCGATAAAGCCGGATTCGTTGACTCCAATGGCGACGGATGGGTGGAAAACCCCGACGGTTCCGAAATTAAATTCGAAATCATCTCTCCTGCCGGATGGACTGACTGGAATGACGGTGCAGCGATCTCCGCAGAAGGACTCAGAGCAATCGGAATCAACGCGACAGCCAACGCCCAGGATCTGGGAATGGTTATCGAAACCTGGGAAACAGGAGACCACGATGTTCTCTACACGGCATACGGAAAATCCGGAAACCCCTGGAAATTCTATTTCGATACAATCGGTGACCAGTCAAGAGTCCTGACTCAGACCTGGTGGTCCATAACTCAGACGAACTATGTCAACGACGAGCTCTCTGCCCTGATCGACAGAATGCCTTTGGCCGGAGACAAGGAAGTCAAAGAGATTTCTGATAAAATCGAAATGCATTTTGCAGAAAACATGATTAACATCCCTCTGTTCTACAACGGTCTCTGGTATGTTTACAACGATTCCAGATTCACAGGTTGGTCGACTCCCGACAACCCTGTCTGCGAGCCCGCATTGGCTGACAACGACATGAAACTCCTGCATATGCTGCAGCTTAAGCCGGTTAAGAAATAATCGGATTCAATGAAATAAATAATACCCCGGGTGAGAATTCGGGGTATTATTATAAAAAAAACAATAGGAAACAGAAGTGAAGTATATTTTCAAACGATTGGGATTTTATTTAATAGCTTTTGTTGCCGCCATAACAATTAACTTTTTCATACCCCGTCTTATGCCGGGAGATCCCGTTCAGATGTACATGGCCAAACTCTACCAGACCAGTGGTAAAATCGATGCAGAAACCATAGCCGCTGTGGAGAAACTCTTCGGGTTCAGTAAGAACAAACCTATAATTGAAAGTTATTTTGAGTATGTGGGCAGCATTTTTCAGGGGAACTGGGGTATCTCTTTCAGCCAGTACCCCTTGACCGTTATCGAAGCGCTGTCCAGGGGCTTGAGCTGGACCGCCTTCCTCATGGGGACCGCGCTGATAATCTCATTTATAATTAATAATCTCCTGGGAATTGTCGCCGCCTGGAGGCGGGGCAGCAAACTGGACAGCGTCCTGACAGTGGGAGGACAGCTGATGGCCAATATTCCGGCCGTGGTTCTGGCCCTGCTGATCAGTTATGCTTTTGCCCGGTCCGACACATTCGGGATATTTCCCATTGGATATGCTGTTACGCCTCTTTTCCGACCGGCCAATGTGCTCCAGTATATAGGCGATGTAGCCTATCACGCCTTTCTTCCGGTAACCTGTATCGTCATGCTTCAGCTCGGCGGCATAATGGGAATGCGCGCCAATATGATCAATCAGCTGGGAGAGGATTTCATAGCCATGGGCCGGGCCAAAGGGGTTCCCGAATGGAAACTGATGTTCTCCTACGGAGCCAGAAACGCCCTGCTCCCCGTCGTCACGACATTAGCTATGCAGATAGGGTTCATGCTGGGCGGTTCGCTGATTATTGAGGTTGTCTTCAATTATCCCGGTCTGGGAAAAGTCATGATAGGCGCCCTCGATTCAAGAGACTATCCGCTCATGCAGGGAATACTGCTCATGTCTACAATACTGATGCTTACGGCCAATTTCATAGCCGATATGATGCTGCTGATTCTCGATCCGCGGCTCAGAAAACAGGGGAGATAGAAAATGACACTGGAAAAACTGGATAAGTATCCCCTGATAAAATTTCTGAGGGACAATCCCAAAGCCACTGTGGGATTCTTACTATTAATTACAATCATGCTCTTAACTCTGGGAGCGCCGTTATTTACAAGATTCGAAGCGGGGTTCCGTTCGGACCAGTACAGGGTAGCCCCCAACAGCGAGTTTATTCTGGGGACCACACAATTGGGACGCGATGTCTGGGCCCAGACTCTCTACGGGGGACGGACGTCTCTGCTCGTCGGAATACTGGCCGGCGTCATAGCCGTCACGCTCAGTACTGTCATAGGTATTACAGCGGGATATTTCGGAGGAATTGTCGACGGGTTCATTACGACTATCATTAACATCGCCATGGTTATACCCCAGATACCGCTATTGCTTATAATAGCCGCGCTTATGGGAGGGGTCTCGCCTATGCTCATCGGTGTCCTTATCGGATTCACCTCATGGGCCTGGGGAGCCAGAGTTCTGCGGTCACAGACAATGAGCATCCGTAACAGGGAGTTTATTTATTCGGCGGAAACGCTGGGGGAAACGAAACTGAGACGCCTCTTCGCCGAAGTCATGCCCAACATGCTTTCCATGATGAGCTCCGCTTTTGTCGGCACCATCATCTACGCCATCATGGCCCAGGCGACTCTGGAATACATCGGATTCGGTGATCCCCTTTCCGTAACCTGGGGAACCATGCTCTACAACGCCCAGAATACAGCTGCCTTGCAGACCGGAGCCTGGTGGGAACTGCTCGGCCCCTGTCTGGGACTCATTGTGCTGGGATCGGGACTGACTCTGATAAACTTTTCCATCGATGAATTGTCCAACCCCAAACTGAAGGCCCAGAGAATCATGGCAGGATATTACAAAGCGAAAAAATCCGAAGCGACATATACTCAGGCAGGAGAGAACGAATGAGCAAATTACTTGAAGTCAAGAATCTCTCCGTCGATTACATTACCCTGAACGGGGCCGTCCGGGCCGTCGATGATGTGAGCTTTTCCATCGAGGAGGAGCAGAGCATGGGACTGGCCGGAGAATCGGGATGCGGGAAAAGCACAATCGCCTACTCGCTGATGAGGCTCCACCGACCGCCGGCTCTTATCGCCGACGGCTCCATCGAACTGGCCGGCCGGGATATCATAAAGATGAAGGAAGAGGAGCTCAGACAGTTCCGCTGGGAACAGATCAGCATGGTCTTCCAGTCGGCCATGAACTGCCTCAATCCCGTTGTCAAACTGGACAGGCAGTTTTATGAAATCTATAAGAATCACGGGATTACCCAGAATCGTCATGAAGCCCGCGCCAAAGCCGAGGAACTTATTGAAATTGTAGGGATACCCAGAGACAGGCTGGGAGATTACCCCCATCAGTTTTCAGGCGGTATGCGCCAGAGAGCTGTCATAGCCATGGCGCTGGCCCTTAAACCAAAACTCCTGATTATGGACGAACCGACCACGGCATTGGATACGGTTGTGCAGAGAGAGATTCTCCAGAGAGTTTATGAGCTGAAGAAAGAACTGAAATTTTCAATCCTCTTCATCACTCACGATCTGAGCCTGATGATGGAGTTCTGCGACGATGTGTCCATCATGTATGCCGGCAAGATTGTCGAACAGGCTCCTTCACAGACCATTCTGAATCATCCGCAGCACCCCTATTCCTATGGATTGAAAAACTCTTTTCCCTCTCTCCACGGCGACATAGAATACATGGAAGGGATTCCCGGCTCACCACTTAATATGAGCAAAATCCCCCCTGGCTGCCGCTTTCAGGACCGCTGCTTCAGAGCGCAGGATATCTGTTTCAAAGAAGTTCCGCCGAGAAAGCACATGGGTAATGATTTCTACGATTGCCATAACCCCATGGGAACATTGACAGGGAGTAAGAACTGATGGACAAAGAAACGGTATTCAGCGTACAGAACGTAACCATGGACTTTCAGATAAGCGGAAAGACCTTTTTCTCAAAAAAGCGGACTCTCAGAGCTCTCAACGATGTATCCTTCGATCTCTATAAAGGGGAATCTCTGGCTGTAGTCGGGGAATCGGGCTGCGGAAAATCGACCCTCTGCCGGATCGCCATGCGCTTCTACAAACCGACCAGTGGTCAGATGATCTATCATGACGGAAGCGTCCATTCTTTCAAGGGCGAAGCCCTGAGAACCTACAGACAGAAAGTCCAGATGATCTTTCAGGATCCATTCTCCTCTCTCAACCCGCTTCACTCCATCTACTATCACCTGAAAAGACCTCTTCAGCTTTATCACAAACTGAAAGGGAAAGAGCTGAAAGAGAAAATGGATGAAGCTCTGGAAATGGTCGGACTTGTTCCCCCGGAAGAGCAGGGGCGGAAAAACCCCCATCAGCTTTCGGGAGGACAGAAGCAGAGAGCTTTTCTGGCCAGAATCATGGCCATCGGCGCCGACATCATCTTCGCCGACGAACCGACGTCCATGCTCGACGTATCCATCCGGCTCGGCGTGCTGAACCTCATGAACAAACTGAAGAGAGAAATGGGCAAATCATTCCTCTACATCACACACGACATCGCTACGGCCCGTTACTTTTCGGACCGCATAATCGTTCTTTACAGCGGACATATGGTGGAATGGGGAGATGTGGACGAAGTGGTCAAACACCCGGTTCACCCCTACACGAAACTTCTTATTTCCGCAGCGCCCGATCCCGAAAGGGAAACGCTGGCCAAGCTGGAAGTGAGGGACGATGTGGAAAAGGAAGTGACCATGTGGACCCCCGAAAGCCGGGGCTGCCCCTTCCGGAACCGATGCCCAGTGGCGGAAAGCCGTTGCGCCGATGATTTCCCAGAAGCCGTGGAAGTCAAACCGAACCAGTTCGTCCGGTGCATCCACGCCAAAGAATGGAAAACGGAAAATAACGCCGCATCAGAAAAACCTGAGAGAAACCAGCCCGTAAGCTGATAATCTCCTTTAAATTAACCGGGAAGGGAGTTCTCTCCCTTCCATCTTAATCAAGGCTGAAAATATGACTCAAAATACTATCGAAAGAGACAATCTTCGAAAGAAAGCGGAAGAACTGTGCTCACAGTTAACTCTCGAAGAGAAAATATCCATGACTGCGGGAAAAGATCCCTGGAGCACTGTTCCGGTGGATCGTCTGGGCATCCCGTGGATATGGCTGGCCGACGGCCCTCACGGCCTGAGGCGGGCCCCCGTGACAACGGAAATGGGTTACGGAGACCAGCTTCCCGCAACCTGTTTTCCCACAGCATCGGCTCTGGCCGCCAGCTGGGACAGGGACCTCCTCGAAGAGGTCGGACAGGCTCTGGGCCGGGAATGCCGGCAGCAGAACGTCGATGTTCTTCTGGGTCCCGGCGTAAACATCAAGCGGTCGCCTCTGGCGGGAAGAAACTTCGAATATTTCTCCGAAGATCCTCTTCTCTCAGGAGAGATGGGTGCGGCCTATATCAAAGGCGTACAGAGCACCGGTGTCGGAGCCTGCCTCAAACATTTTGCCGCGAACAATATTGAAACGAGACGAATGCACATAAATGCGGCCGTTGATGACCGCACGCTCCGGGAGATATATCTCACACCATTTGAAATCGCTGTAAAAAAGGGTCATCCCTGGACGGTTATGGCCTGTTACAATCGCGTACAGGGAACCTACGGAACGGAGAACCGGAAGCTCCTGACGGAGATCCTTAAAGAGGAATGGAAATCCGACGCCCTGGTCATGTCTGACTGGGATGCCGTAATAGACAGAGTCAACGCGCTGAAAGCCGGACTCCATCTGCAAATGCCCGGAGGAAAGAAACCTTACAGCCTGAAAACAATCCGGAAAGCTCTGGAGGCAGGAGAACTGGAAGCTTCAGTCCTCGACAAACTTGTATCTGAACTCATTTACTTAATACTGAAATCCCGAACGGCAAAGGACCCCGCTGAAACATTCAGCCGGGAGCAGCACCATGCCCTGGCCCGCCGGATCGGATCGCACTGTATTACTCTTCTGAAAAATGAGAAAAGTCTTCTTCCCCTCGCACCCGATGCATTCGAGCGGACTAAAGGCAGAAAAATGAAAATTACTCTTCTGGGCGAGTTTGCCGAAACCCCTCGGTATCAGGGAAACGGAAGCTCGGAAGTCAAACCGACAAGAATTGACACAGTCAAAGATATACTGGAAAGCGAATACGGCGACGCTATGGAACTGACATACGTCAGAGGCTATAGCCTCGATGAAAAAACCCCCATATCGGAAGCGGAATTTCAACAGGCATTAGTAGCCGCCCGAAGCAGCGACAGGACTTTGATTCTTGCCGGCTTGCCTCTCAGTTATGAATCGGAAGGTGTGGACAGAACCCATATAGATCTGCCCCCTTCCCACAACCGTCTGATAAAGGCTGTATCTGATGTACAGACCAACACAATCGTGGTCCTGAGTAACGGAAGCGCTGTCGCCATGCCCTGGATTGATCTGGTTCCGGCTGTTCTCGAGAGCTGGGTACTTGGTCAGGCCGGAGCGGGAGCTATAGCCGATGTGCTCTTCGGCAAAGTCAACCCGTCGGGAAAGCTGGCCGAGACATTCCCCGTCAGACTGGAGGATACTCCCTCCTTCCTGAACTTTCCCGGGGAAGAGGGCGAAAGCTTTTACGGCGAAAGGATGTTCGTCGGCTATCGGTGGTATGACAAGAGAGCGATCAAACCGCTCTTCCCCTTCGGACACGGATTGTCCTATACGGAGTTTTCCTATTCAAACCTCAAGCTTTCATCGGATCTGATCGAAGGGGACAATATGCTGGAAATCAGTCTCGAACTGGAAAATTCCGGTTCTGTTGCTGGCGATGAAGTTGTTCAGCTTTATATCCATGATAGAGAATCATCTCTCATCCGCCCGGAAGCGGAACTGAAAGGATTTGCCAAGTGTTCGCTGGCTCCGGGAGAAAAAAAGACTATGACCTTTACCATAACCCGGAGGGATCTCTCCTTTTTCGATTCCCTGAAACAGAAATGGGTAGCGGAAAGCGGAGATTTCGAAGTCCGGATCGGTTCCTCTTCAAAAGATATCCGGCTTATGGCAGGTTTTACCTATGACAGTCGTGAAAGAATCCCCTACGTTCATGATGAGTTTGCCTTTATTTCAACGCTCTGGAAAAACGGGACAACCCGAGCCGAATTATGCTCGATGATCCCCCGGTGGATTTCCCGGTTTACGGCAGAGGGAGCGAGCCCGATTGATGCCGAAATAGACCCCTTCCTGCTTGAACAGCCTCTTATAAAACTGCCCCATTTTACAGAGGGGGAGATAACAGAAGAAGGCGTTTTATCTCTGGTTGAGAGATGCCGGACATTAGAATAATAAAATTGGGATATATTGAAAAGCTTCCCTTTTTTCCGGGCTGAATCCGTTCGAGGCGGATTCAGCCTTTTCTACAGGCAACTGCTGGCTATAACTGAACAGGTTCCGACTTCCAGCATTTCTGGGCCGAGGCGGCAAACATCCATTCGTGCTTTTTCATTTCAAGAACCTTAACGCCTCCTTCATTGGTCAACAGAACCCGCGAGAAGGGACTGTAAAGAACAAATTCCATCCGACAGGCTTTGTATCCGCTTTCCTGGGGAATGAGCTCAAGTTCGAGAGTATCATCACTGGCTTCGCCTTTTACCGTGAAACGGCTCTGTTCGCCCTCCCTGTATCCGTATCCATCCCCCCTGTCATAGGTGTAGTCGTATTCAATATGGCCGGACTGGCGGTCCGCAAAGATATGGAATTCAACCACCGAAAGATCGGAATTGTTGTCGGTTCTCTCTCCGGGCTGCATGGGAAGGACAGCGCCGTCGCGAATATAAAGAGGCGTCTTCTCATCGGAGCTGTCGCTGAATGAGAGGATTTCCCCTCCCTCTCTCCATGAACCGCTCTGGACATCGAACCACCGTCCCGAAGGCAGATAGAGGTCTCTCCCCTTCTCTCCCTCTTTTACGACGGGTGCCTGCATGATCGACGGACCGATATAGAATTGATCGCCGATATAGAGAAGGCTTTCCATTTCCTCGTTCCCGGCGTGATAGTAGAGAGGCCGGAGCAGAGGCTGACCGGAAGTTTCCTGGTCGATAAAGAGATTGTACAGATAGGGAAGAAGCTTGTAGCGCTGACGGATATAATAACGGACGATATCCAGAACCTTGTCATCAAAAGCCCAGGGCTCCTGATTCCGGGTGTCTTTCAGGCTGTGATTTCTCAGAATGGGAGACAGAAAGGCTGCTTTGTGCCAGCTTATCATAAGTTCTTCCGTAGCATCGCCGCCGAATCCCGGAACATCGGAACCGATAAAGGGTATCGATGAAATGGAAAGGTTCAAAGCCGTCTCGATATTCTGCTGCAGATTGTGATAGTTGGAGTAATTATCGCCGGTCCAGATAGCGGACCAACGGCTTGTACCGGTAAATCCGCTCCGGCTCATAATGAAAGGGCGGGATTCGGGGTTGGTTTTTCTCAATCCCCGGTAGGTTGCGTCCTGCATTCCCAGGGCATACTGATTGTGAAACCAGTCGTGGTCCCGCTCTCCGCGGCGGAATTTCATTTCGCTGATTTCTGAACTGCCCGTCGAGGGATCATTCATATCGATCCAGACCCCTTTGATTCCCTCAGAAGCGAAACGGGCGACCTGTTCTGCCCACCACTGGCGCCCCTCTTCCATGGAAAAATCGGGAAACATGGTTTCGCCGGGCCATACAAATCCTGTGTATTCCAGACCTTCGCTGTTGAGACAGAAAATATTTTTTTCCTTCCCGTCGAGATAAACGGGATATTGAGGATCGCGCTTCACTCCCGGATCGAGGATGGGAACGACCTGCCGTCCCGATTCATTCAGTCGGGCGATGTCCTTTCTTACATTGGAAAAATGCTCTTCATTCCAGGTGAAAACACGGTACCCCGTCATATAATCGATATCGAGCCAGAGTCCGTCACAGGGAATCTGGTGTTCCGTAAACTTCCCGTCCAGTTCTTTCAGATCTTCGTAGGATTTATATCCCCACCGGCACTGATGATATCCCAGGCTCCAGAGGGGCGGTCTTTCAGTTGTACCGCAAAGCCGTTGCAGCTTTCCCGTCACATCGCCGGGATTCTTTCCGGCGATAAAGTAGATATGCGGTTTGCCGTCGGTCGATCCGATATAGAAATCCTTTGTCGTATCGGACTGGTTCTGTTTGGCTATCATCTCCTCGGCGCCGGTCGCCATAAAGACGGGATAGGGATTATCCACAAGGATTCCAAACCAATTGTCGCCATTTTTGACAAGGAGATAGGGGACGGAGAGATACATGGGGTCGGTGAAATTATAAATCACCTCGGAAACAGGGAAATCGCTCCAGACATCGGTATTCCAGAATTTGGTCTTAATGCCGCTCTTCTCGAACCCATTGCTTTTTTCGCCCATTCCGTAAAAATGGAGATCATCGGAATAATCAAAGGCGAAAAGCCACTTCTTGCCGCAGACACCGAAACCTTCCTGCGGTTTTGACCTCAGAAGGGTCTGACCGTCGTAGGAAAATTCGATTTCCCCGTTTTTTTCCACCAGAGTCGTACGGTTATCCCCGGCCCCGAGAGAGTCTTCAAAAAAAGGGGCGTAAGAGCCTGTTTCGCTCCATCTTGATTCCTCTACGGAAAGGCTGAAAACGCCTTCCCCGACTTCTCCTATGTGAAAAAAACCGCCCTCCAAACCGGGAAAGCGGAAATTCATGGGATTATCTATTTTATGAAAATACACATCAATATCCTTTATAGGTTATTGTAGCGATCAGCCTTTTCCTTCTCAAAAAGGATAGTCTCTACATTGGCCATTCTTTCTTCAAGACGGCTCATGCGTTCCGCCATTTCATCGCGAAGCTTATCCGCCTCTTTATTATTGTTTTTTAATCTTGCTCTGTACATTTCGCTGATTGCCCCGATCAGGACGACCAGGACTATCATCGCCCATAAACTCATATTCCACATAATCTGTTCTCCTTTCATTCAAACCGTGAACATTAATGAAAAGGATTTTCCCCTGATCACAGATCCCGGTCTCATCGGTTTACAATGAAGATGCACTAAGAACGGTATTCAAATTTTCAATGCCCTTATTTTCATCGGATCCGGACCGAAAAGAAACGGAGCTCAGCAAAGCTGAATCAATGCCGTTTGCAATATCGGACATCCGGGTCAGGCTGAGACCGGGCATTTTCAGAAAACAGAAGACGGTTCTTATGACCTCCTATCTATAATATAGAAAAAAAAAGAGGCAGAATTCATTAAAATTCCACCTCTCCATATTAACATTTGTTTACAATCGCTGTCAGTACCGTAATACAGGTTTTTTCACAGCGCCTGCTTCATCGAGACGTTTAACCGAAGTTGACGCCGGAGCATTGTGCAGGAGCTCCGGAGCATTGACCGCTTCGTCGGCAATTTTATTCAAGGCATCGGCAAAAGCTTCGATCGTTTCGCGGCTTTCCGTTTCCGTCGGTTCGATCATCATGGCTTCCGGCACGATGAGAGGGAAGTAGATCGTCGGCGGATGGAATCCGTAGTCGATTAGGCGCTTGGCCACATCGAGAGTGTGAATGCCAGGTGCGATATCGCCACGGCAGACGAACTCATGCATACAGTTTCTGTCGTAAGCTGCCGGGAAATTATCCGCGACAAGCGCTTTCAGATAGTTGGCATTGAGAACGGCATTTTCCGTCACTTCCCGCAGACCGGCGGCGCCGAGCATGGAGATATAGGTGAAACCGCGAACCAGAATACCGAAGTTACCATAGAAAAGCTTCATCCGCCCGATTGTCTTCGGGGGCTGCTTCAGTTCGTAACCGTCTCCTTTCTTATAGGCGATAGGTCCGGGAAGGTAGTCCTTAAGGGCCGCTCCCGCGCTGACGGGTCCGGCTCCCGGACCTCCTCCCCCATGGGGACCGGTAAATGTCTTATGGACGTTGTAATGCATAACATCAAAGCCCAGCTCTCCCGGTTTCACGATGCCCATAACGGCGTTGAAATTGGCGCCGTCTCCGTAAACCATACCGCCCGCTTTGTGTACCGCATCGATTACTTCGACGATGTTCTCTTCGAAAAGACCGAGCGTATTGGGGTTGGTGATCATGATTCCGGCGAGGGTCTCATCGCATTCCGCCCTGAGAGCTTCCAGATCGATATTCCCCTTCTTGTCCGAGGGGATCTCTTTGGACTGAAATCCCGCCATCGTCGCCGTCGCCGGATTGGTTCCGTGAGCCGAGTCGGGAACGAGAATTTTCCGTCTTACTTCCAGTTCTCCCCTCTCCTCGTGATACTTTCTGATCATGAGGATACCGGTCAGCTCTCCCTGAGCACCGGCAGCGGGCTGAAGACTGGTCGCTTCGAAACCGGAGATAGCCGTTAACTGCTCCTGCATACGATAGAGAAGCTCTATAGCCCCCTGGGAAAGATCATCCCCCTGATAGGGATGGGCGTTCCGGAATCCCGGAAGCGCCGCGGTTACTTCATTCACTTTGGGGTTGTACTTCATGGTACAGGATCCCAGAGGATAGAAGTGGGTATCGATACTGAAATTGCGTCTGGACAGATTGGTATAGTGTCTCACAAGATCCATTTCCGCCACTTCGGGAAGATTCGGCTCTTCCTGTCTTCTCAGTTCAGATGGGATCGGCGTTTCGGGAACATCCAGTCCCGGCAGATAGACAGCGCTCCGTCCCTCTCCGCTGATTTTCCAGAGATTACTCATTATTTCACCTCCTTCAGAGCGGCGACGAGACGGTCGATCTGCTCTTTGCTGTTCACTTCGGTTACACAAACCAGAAGTTCCTTATCCCCTCCGCCGAGACGGCTCAAAGGCAGGCCGGGGAGGATGAATTTCTCTTTCAGTTTTGCGAAAATATCTTCGGCGGGAACAGGAGTCTCCACAAGGAACTCTTTGAAGAAGTGTCCTTTCGTCTTAAGGGAAAATCCATCGATTCTGGCGATTTCAGCAGCCGCATAGTGGGCTTTATGCCAGCTCAGTTCCGCTACTTTTTTAAAACCGCTTTTTCCAAGCGCGGCCAGATAGATAGCGGCGGAAAGCGCTGCCAGTCCCTGATTGGAACAGATGTTACTGGTGGCTTTTTCCCTTCGGATATGCTGTTCCCTGGCGGCGAAAGTGAGAACGCAACCCCGGTTTCCTCTCTCGTCGATGGTTTCACCGATAATGCGGCCGGGCATTTTCCGGATGTTTTTCTGAGTGGTGGCAAAGATTCCCAGCATGGGACCACCCCAGTTCATCCCCACTCCGAGGCTCTGCCCTTCAGCTGTAACGATATCGGCTCCACAGGCACCGGGAGCTTCGAGAACCCCCAGAGAGATGGGATCGGTATGAACAATGAGCATGGCGCCGGCATCATGCGCTTTGGCGGCTTCGGCTTTCACATCGAGGATCTCACCTGTCCAGGTTGGATTCTGAACGATATATCCGGCGGTCTGATCATCGAGATCTCCATCGGAAAGCTCCATATCCAGCCCCTGGAAATACGTCTCGATAATATCGCGGTATTCGGGATGGAGTCCCTGAGCAAGAACAACTTTATGTCTCTTTCTGGTGGAACGGACGCTCATGATCGCCGCTTCGGCCAGGGCCGTCGCCCCGTCATAGTGAGACGCATTGACAACATCCATTCCCGTCAGTTCGGAGATCATGGTCTGGTACTCGAAAATGGCTTCGAGAGTTCCCTGACTGACCTCAGGCTGATAAGGCGTGTAGGCCGTGAGGAATTCTCCTCTCGTTATCAACGCTCCGACTACCGAAGGTACGAAGTGATTGTACACACCGGCTCCCAGGAACCAGTCATAGCACTCGGCGCTGGCATTTTTCGCAGAGAGTTTGGATAGTTCCAGAAGGATTTCCGGTTCGGACAGAGGCTTCGGCATATCCACCCGGGGAAACCTTTTATCCGCCGGAACATCTTTAAAAAGTTCGTCGACAGAGGAAACGCCGATCTTCTTCAGCATCATCTCCCTGTCTTTTGGCATATTGGATATAAAACTCATAATTTCTTATCCATCAGTCCAGTTCGCTGACCATTTTTTCATAATCATCAGCGGACAGCAGCGCATCGAATTCAGAAAGATCGGAGGGTTTGATTTTGCAGATCCATCCCTCGCCGAAAGCGTCATTATTCACCAGTTCGGGATCATCTTCGAGAGCTTCGTTGACCTCGACGACTTCGCCGCTGACCGGGATATACAGGTCATTGGCGGATTTTACCGACTCGACGACACTGAAGGAAGCGCCTTTCTCGAACTCGTCCTCTTCGGGGAGCTCGACAAAAACCACCTCTCCGATTTTGCTCTGGGCGTAATCGGAAATACCGAATACGAGAACATCGCCTTCTTTTCTGACCCATTCGTGTGTTTCGCTGTATCTGGCTTCTTTATCAAATTTCATAATCTCTTTCTCCTCTCTCTATCTTTTTTATCTGTATGAAGGTCTGTATAAGGGCCGCTTTATAACAACGGCTTTCTTTGTTTTCTTACGTATCTGAATGAGAATTTCCGTTCCGACTTTGGCAAATTCAGGCTTCACATAGGCATTCCCGCAATATTTATCAACCCAGGGCGCGTACAATCCCGTAGCCACGTAACCGATTTCCTCTCCTTCGGGAGACAGAACCGTGTACTCCTCTCTGGGAACACCTTTATCGGTCAGTTCGAAGGATATAAGCTTTGAAGGCAGACCTTCGTCGATCTGTTTTACAATGGCATCCTTGCCGATAAAATCTTTATCAAAAGCACAGGCCCATTTCAGAAGACCTTCCGCCGGCGTTTTCTCTTCATTAAGCTCATGCCCGTAAAGGGGAAATCCCGGCTCGAAGCGGAGGCTGTCCCTGGCTGCCAGGCCGATGGGAAGAACCTCTATTCCGATCTCTTTCCCGTGATCGATGATACCCTGCCAGACCTTTTCCGCCTGATCCGCGGGATAGAAGAGCTCCACCCCGTCTTCTCCGGTATATCCGGTTCTTCCGATAAGCACCTTTACACCGAAAAGATTATCCTCTCCGGAGGAAAAGCGCTCGATTTTTCCGGTCCGCCCATCGGTCAGGGAATCCATGACTTCAATGGCTTTAGGGCCCTGAAAAGCAATCATGTAGGTCTCTTCGGATATATCGGTAACCGACACTTTTTTCCCTTCGCTCTGCTTCAGAATCCACTGATAATCTTTTTCCAGGTTGGACGCGTTGACAACAACCATCCACCCCTTCCCGTCTCCTTTGCGATACACGAAGAGGTCATCAATTACACCCCCGGAAGGCAGACACATGAGAGAGTAGGTAGAATTCCACGGCTCGAGTTTTGTCAGGTCGGCCGTTACGAGATAGTTGAGGAAATCCGTCGCTTCCTCACCTTCAACGAGAATCTGGCCCATATGGTCGATGTCGAATAGTCCGGCGGTCTCGCGGACGGCTTTATGTTCGGCTATGGGACCGGGAGCATACTGAATAGGCAGCTCCCATCCGGCGAAAGGCACTATCGTTGCATCATTCTTCTGATGCCAATCGTATAATCGGGTTCTTTTTAAATCCATTTCTTATCCCCTTTCACAATTAGTATAGGTCATGAACCAATAAATGAAAAATTCTATATATAATGCACAAAAGCACCTTGAAATCCGGTCATCTCCTTAACAAAAGAAAAGGACAGGGCACAAAAAAGCTAAGCGCTTTTGTGCCCTGTCCTTTTATCTGAAAGATTCCCCCTGAGGGTTGCTTCTTCGATGGGAATCTCAGAGGATTCCTCTCTCCAGGGATGTGTAGGATTTACTGTTCCTGACCTGAGAGATTCAACAGGGATTCAAGCCGATCCCCATCTTGCTCCTTCGGTAGCCGAAGCTTCTTCAATAAATCTTAAACCACAGTATATTCAATTTTTCATATTAAAAGCTAAGCCATAAAATTACCGATGTCAAGCATTTCCGCATCGGCCAGCCGACTCTTTACGGACGGGCTTCTATTGGATATAGTTTCATGAGGGAGAATTGGAATGGCAATGACAAAAAAAGAGAAAATATTTGCAGGCATAGCCGGATTTCTGGGCTTTTGCGGACTGATGGTTGCAGTTATAGCCATTAGTTTTTTCATGTCTATGTAATTTAGATGAGTTGTATTTGAATATGGAAACATGCTTCGCTACACCGGAAAGAACCAGAGACCGGGAACTGGCAGAGGAAATCAAAGCGCTCAGCGGCTCTGCGCTGATGCAGGTCTTCATTAAGAGTATTAATTGCCTTTTTGCCGTACTCGATGGAAACCGTCAGATAATTGCGCTCAATGATCATTATCTCAGTTACCTGAACAGGATTCCAGCCGAATCCATACTCGGCTTGAGGATCGGAGAGTCGCTGAAGTGCATACATTCCACGGAAATGGAAGGCGGATGCGGAACGTCGCGTCACTGCCGGTCCTGCGGAGCCGCCCTGGCCATAACGACTGCCATAGCCAGCGATGAGCCTATTGAAAGAGAATGCGCTCTCGAGCTTGAGGAAAACGGAGAAAGGAAGGATCTGTTTTTTCATGTGAAGTGTGAGCCCTTTTATCTGGAAAACAGAAAATTCTATTTGCTCTTCCTCAATGACATAACCAAAGATCAGCAGAGGAAAATGCTAGAAAAGACATTCTTCCACGATTTCAACAACATTCTGGGAGGCTTGTCCACAAGCGCCTATATGCTTTCGAAAGGCATCAGATCCGATCAGGTCATCGACTCCATCTACAGCACGACCAATGTGCTGGTGAAAGAAGTTGAAATCCAGCGCTGCCTTATGGGAAACAATCTCGATTATTACAAAAAAACTCTATATCCCCTCTTTCTGACCGATACTTTTGAAAAATTGAATAATATTTTCAGGGAAAAAGCAGAAAGCCAGGGGACAACCATTGTCTACAGCGCGGCTCCATCAGTCGGAAATATCAAAAGCGACGAAGCGCTCCTGATCCGCATTATCTCCAATATGATAAACAATGCTCTCGAAGCTACCGGGGAAGGTGATACGATCTCCCTTAAGGCCCATCGCGATGAAGACATAGTAAAAATTACCGTACGGAACCCCGGTTTTATACCCGAGGACGTTCAATTGCGGATATTCCAGAGAAATTTCAGCACGAAAAGCCGGACAGGCAGAGGTCTCGGAACCTATTCGATGAAGCTTTTCGGGGAAAAAGTTCTCGGAGGCAGGATCGGTTTCACTTCGACGGAGAGAGAAGGAACGGAATTCTATTTAAGTTTACCGTCGTGAAATATCTCAAACTGAAGGACAGCCTGTTCCTCAAGCATGGTGAAACCGCCTAATACGCGGCACCCCGCCTCTTTCGCCCGGGCCATCATTCTGGTCACTTCGGGCTTGTAGATAATATCGTAAACAACTTCTGTTCCGTCAAAACTGTAAAAGGCAACGGGATCAACATCTTCAAGAGGTGGCATTCCCGCGCTGCTGGTCTGTACGATGATAGAGCTGTACTCTCTGAGGGCTGCAGCATATTCAGGTCCTAATCCGTAAGCGACGCAGCCGAATTGATCGGCCAGATCCTCTGCGCGGCTTAATGTTCTGTTGAAAACAGCAACTTGCGCCCCTTTATCCTGAAGTGCAAAAACGGCAGCCCTTGCGGCTCCTCCCGCCCCGATAACGGCGGCTTTCCGTCCTTTCAAATCAGCAATACCCAGAGTGTCCAGCAGAGGCTTGATCAAACCGTAGGCATCCGTATTGGTTGCCGACCATTGCCCGGAACCATCGCGGTAGATTGTATTGGAGGCTCCGATAGCATCGACAGCTTTATCTGTTGTATCAACAAGGGGGATGATGTCGCTTTTAAAAGGAACAGTTACGGAGGAGCCGTTTATCTCCAGAAGCTCAGCCGTTTTCATAAACCATTGGGGAGAATCGGTGAGGAATGGGACATAGACGGCATCCAGCCCCTCTTTCTCATACCAGCCATTGTGAAGATGAGGCGAGCGCGATTGGCTGACGGGGTTACCGATAATGCTGTTGATTACTGTTTTTCCGCTGATTTTTCTGAAGCGGTAGATGCTGTTCAGATCCAGAGCCGTACAATGCCCGGGAGCGCCGCTGGGAGCTTCGCTGTCGGAACAGAAGGTCAGAAAAGAACCGATCTTTTCTGCCAGAATGCGGGTGGGAAATCCGAAATTTCCCATTCCGAGTAGTATAAAGGGCGATTTTCTTTCTTTTTTCAACTGTTGCGCCGCCTCGATGAGACGAAACAGGTCCTCACTGCTCCGGGGATAGACGGCCCCCTTGGCCATGACTCCATCAAAGCGGTTCATAGTTTCCACAAGGTCTTCCGGAACTCCGTCAAAATCGTGAAATGACCGGATTATTTCCGTATTCATGGCCGCGGCTTTACCGGACAGCGGGCCCGGTTCCACATCCATCTCAATATCGATAAATGCAAAGCCTCCGTCCAGCCACAGCTCCAGCAGGGCCATCCTCTCCTCTTCGGCGCCGGTCCAGTTACCGCCGTCGCAGTTCTTCCGGCATGTCAGCACGACAGGAACGCCTGACTGACCGGGAAAAGAAGGGACGAGAGAATACTGGCTTTCCTCCAGCAGATCGGTCCTCAGCTCCACCATATCCACAAGAGACAGGTTCCTTTCCAGAATCCGCCGGTTTTCTTCCATAGTAGGGGCTGTAAGCACCAAACAGATTTTTGCCATTGTCACACCCTTAGAAATCAGATCGGTATATATAGAGATCGTCAAGAGAATCACTGTCAAAATACAGTGACATCCGAATTGGCCAGGGAGAATCGCGCAGCTGAAAAGTCACATGATCATCGCCTGAGACAAGAGGTACAAGCTCCCTCTCCAGGAAACGGGAGAGGATCGAACGCCTCGATTCCCCTATTGTCAAATCATAGGGAAGGAGGGTTGCTCTTCTGTCATACCTGACCTGCCACACACGGTTTTTGAAGAGAAATAATGAAAACCCGCTTCCGTAGAAAAAAACAACGTTGTCTTCATCCTCTTCAACACCCCGCTGGGGCCGGATATCCAGGGGGACGGCCTGAGCCTGAAAAAGATTTTCAATTGTCAGTCCGAGAAAGGATTCTCCGTCGGAAGTATCAAATGCTGTAAGATTTGAAACAGAGAGAAGAGCAAAGAGAATCAACAGCAGCTTTTTATTCATGAGAGAATAGTAGCTGATCTGACATGGTCTGGCAATAAGCATCGGGCAGCCCGGATATAAGGCGGATGAACTCTTCGGGCGTATGAAAGGGAATCCCCGCTCCGCTATTGATAAGATGCCGGTTTCCCAGTTCCCCGCGGGAAAAATCTCCCGGATCATAGACGAACAGGGGCCGGTTCTGTTCCACGGCTGCCGCAGCCGTGTGCATGGCCCCGCCGGCCGGAGGCGAAGCCATGAGCACGACGAACTGAGAAAGTCCGCTCTGAAGCCTGTCCCTCCTGACAAAACGATAGGGAGCGGGGGGAACTCCCGGACCGTATTCAGACAGAAAAAGTCCTTTCTTTTCCATCATTTTTCTGTAGAGGAAGTCATTCTCCCGGGGATAGATATAATCCGGGCCAGCGGGCATAACCGCTATAGTGGGTCGAGTTCTCTTCAGAGCCGCCAGATGGGCTGCCGTATCGCACCCGGAAGCCAGTCCGCTTACAATGGTAAAGCCTCTGGAGACCAGAATCTCACCGATCAGCGCTGTCAGCTTCAGAATCCGTCGGCTTGCATTTCTGCTGCCGATCAAAGCGGCCGTCAAAGGTCCGGTCAGAACCGGAACGCTTCCTATGAGATAGAGAAGAGGCGGATAGTCTCCGATAGCCAGCAACCGCCGGGGGTAAAGGCTGTCCCGCCATGACAGAATGGTTATCCCCTTAGTGGAGGCAAGATCACTTTCCCGTTCTGCGAGACGCCGGGCCTTATCCATGACCCCGACATTAATATTCAAAAAAGGATAGAGACTGTTGATATGACAGGATAGACGACCTCCCCTGTATGTTTCGATAATCTTTTTGGTCCGTTCCCCTCCGACAGAAGGTATATTGATTAAAATCTGCGCTAATTCTCTGGTATTCAAAGCTGACTCCATGATAAGATCACCGGAGAAAAAGCTATGATGATTCAATTATTCCGGAACAGACTATTTTTATTTTTTACGCTGGCGGCACCTCTTTTTTTCAGTTGCACACCTGGAGAATTCAGCATCTATCTGGGTACGGGAAAAGACAAAGAACTGGTGCGCCTTTTCTCGCTGATCGAAGAAGTCGATCACCAGAATCCCTATCATCAGGAACAGCACTTTATAATCGTCAACCGGATCATTTCGGAATATCGCTCCATGGACGAGCTGGAAAAGATGAATCTTTTTCTCATCGATTATATGGGCGACCACCCGAATGACCCGTACACGGCTTTTTATCTTCTCAATATAGCTCAGAACTACAGCGGCAGAGATGCCCGGAAAGTTGCGGAAACTTATTTTCGCAGGATTCTGGTAAACTATCCCGATTTGAGAATCGGCGGCCGGTCCATACATCAGGTGGTTCTGGAAGAGCTGGCTTTTCACTCTGACGATTACGAGGAAAGGGTTCGCTCTTTCAACGAATTACTCAACCGCTTTCCCGCCGAAGTCGACAGGGGACAGATATACTACTATCTGGGAAAAAGTTACGAGAAGCTGGGCTTCTGGGACGAAGCATTCGCGGCTTATGAAGATTTTCTCGAATCTCCCGAAACGGAAATCGCCGGAGATCCCCAGGCCCGGATCAGATTGACAAACCTGCTTCGTTTTCAGCGCTCCGATAAATCCTGGACGAGAGATAACCTGATGGACCTCCTGGCCAGTATCCGCTGGGCGGTTTACAACAAAAAAGCCGAGACTCTCCGCCGCTATCAGTCGGAAAAGTTCTTTACCATGAGCTGGAGTCAG
The DNA here is from genome assembly GCF_014207565.1 of Spirochaeta isovalerica. Lineage (NCBI taxonomy): Bacteria > Pseudomonadati > Spirochaetota > Spirochaetia > Spirochaetales > Spirochaetaceae > Spirochaeta > Spirochaeta isovalerica. The sequence goes on from NZ_JACHGJ010000007.1 coordinate 87,373, forward strand.
GATGAGACGGACCTTTTCACCCATACAAATATCGATATCCCTTCATTTTTCAACCGGAACGTGCAGGTCCGGAGCGTTTTGGACCCCATGTCCAATGAAAAAGAAGCCTTTGTGCGATCCTGGGGATGGTCCTACCGTATCCCCACCTGGTATTTATATTTCAAGAAAATCGACTATCCGGCCGATCCGGAAATAAACGGGAGATGGGAATGGGCTGGCATTTACTTCGGCGATACTTTCTGATTCTGACAGCGGCCGCGCTTCCTCTTTTCAGCCACGAGCTGCCTCATGAAACAAGGCAGACCGTATCTTTCCTCGCCCTTGATGGGGAAAACAGCGAAGAGCCCCTGCCGGTCAGACGGGATTTGAGAAGCGAACGCATTTTCTCCTACCCTTTTGATTTCAATGAAACAATCGAAAAATTCATAGAAGAATACAGCACTCCCGAGAGACTGGCCTACCTGCAGCGGTCCCTCGACCGGGCGGCACCTTTCCGCAACCATATTGAAGAGACTATAAAAGAGAAAGGTCTGCCGACCGAACTGGTTTATCTACCCCTTGTGGAATCGGCTTACCGCGTCGATGCCGTATCCCGTTCCGGAGCGACGGGCCTTTGGCAGTTCATGCTCAACAGTATCGAGCCCTATGATATAACAGTGGACCAGTGGCGCGACGACAGACGGGATTTCTGGCGCTCCACCGAAGCCGCTCTGGAAAAACTCATCTACAATTACGATAAAACCGGAAACTGGGATCTGGCCCTGGCCGCCTACAATTGCGGCCTGAACGGTCTGCGCCGGACTATGGCATCAACCGGAATTGAAGATTACTGGGAACTCGCAGGCAAACAGCTTCTGCCTGCCGAGACAAACCGCTATCTCCCGAAATTCATAGCCATTTCCACAATCTGCTCATACGGAGGACGATACGGCCTCGACACAGGCTGGGAAGAACGGCTGGAATGGGAGAAGATAGAACTGGACCGTTCTGTGGATCTGCGGCTTCTGGCTGCCGAAACGGGAATGGACTACGGGACTCTTCGACTGGGCAACGCCGAACTGCTTTATGATGTCACACCTCCGGCCGATTCGGGATATGCATTGAAGATACCGGCGTCCCATGCCGATTCATTGAATAGAGTACTGGAAACTTCCGATGAAGCCTTTATGGAGTTTTACCGCTATTCAATAAGAACAGGAGATACGCTTTCGGAAATATCCGGGCATTACAAAGTTCCCCTGTCTCTTATCTACCGGTACAACAGGAATCTGTCACCCCGTTTCCTCAGAGCCGGTCAGACAGTGATTATTCCGGCTCTGGCTGACGTCCCTCCCTATGGTTCGCAAAAGGGGGATGAAGTTGATTTTACGGGAACTTATGTGGTGAGAGAAGGCGATTCGCTGTGGTCCATATCGGGGAGATTCGAAACGACTCCCGAGCTGCTCGCATCGAGAAACAGACTGCCGGTAAACGGCATACTCAACATCGGAATGAAACTGATGGTTCCCCTAACGGAGTGAGAATGAACAGATTAGCTATTACATCAGCCCTCATGTTTTTCCTGGCCTCCCTATCCGGTCTGTTTGCGCAGGACGTATCGGTTACGGCGGAAAAACTCATAGACTGGGAGGAAGGCATAGTCACCATTGATATTACAGCTTCGACAGAGACTGCCTGGACAGCTCTTTCCAGCCGTTACGATATGGATAAACTCATTTCCAAAAGGGCTCCTGTTCTCACCGCGGAGATCATCGCCGATATCCCCGTCAGCTCTCTCGACACAATCGGTTCGGCCATTCTGAAAAATACGTCGCTCTATGGCGATCTTCTCAAATTACCCGATTTGGTGGGCAAGACTTTCAGCACAGCCGCCGAAGACCGGAAATCCCTTACGGTGCGGTACGACATTCCGGTTTTTCCCTATATAGCCTCTTTGTTTATCGAGCGCAGCGAAGCGGATCAGGTTAAACGGGACCTGCGGTATTATCCGACTGAGGATTTTACAGGAATTCTGATATACGCGGCCGAAGAGATGCCTCTATCGGGAACAAACCGCAGCAGCGCGCTCAATCCCTCTATCTTTCCCCGGCTTTTCGATGAGGACCTTAACCTGATTCTGGATATGTCGAAAATGGAACCGGACTACCTGCGCCGTTGGGGAACCGCCGGATTTTCCTACGACAGAGACAGAACTTTCTACGGCGACAGAGTGGGCGCTTTTCCCCTGAGAACCATGGCAACAGGATATTTCGGAATGAACAGCACCGATATCATTCTTCCGGAACGGGCGGTCCGCCAGATCCTGAGCAGTGACCGCAACAGGCAGCTTCTTGCCGAGGGACGGGTACTGATTATCTGCAGCCGGCCCGAATCATAAGGGAAACAGGTTGCCTCCTTTCTCTAATAACGCTAAAATCGGTAGTATTATGTCGAAAAGAATAGTTTACGCGGCTACAGTGCTGCTCATATTAATGACCCTTACATCATGCAATAGAAAAATCGGTTCCGGAGTTGTGCTCTGGACACCCGATGAAACAGTTCTGGAGAACGGAACGGTCGTAAACATATACGAAGAGTCCAAAATCCGCCACACTTATTTCGTAGCTCGTCCCGGAGAAAAGGAGACGACGGAAATCGACACCTGGAGAATTGAGTTCTTCGAAGGGCTGAAGGAGGCGGAAGAATATGCCGAAGCCTATAAACCCTATATCAATACCTACACCTATACAGAGCGTTCCGGCGGTCTTGTTGTCAGAGATGAGCCGGTTGTCAAACAGAACAACCGCGTTTACAAACTCCGCCAGGGACAGGAAATAAAAGTCATAGGGCGAAGCGAAGAACCCGTCCCGGTCGGAAACCTCAATGACTACTGGTATCACATACTCACAGGAGACGGTGTAGCCGGATACGCTTACGGGGCCACGCTAGTCGTATACAGCATGAACGATACGGGAATGGTCATTGAAAACGCCAACGACACGACAGACACGCTTCTCGAGACTTTTCTCAACGGTGTCTGGCGCCCCACCTACTACAACGACATGATCACGAAAAACGTTATCGATCTGACCCGGTTCAAAGAATCTTTCGCCTTGAAAGTGGACCCGGAGAAAAAAGAGATAACCCTGCGCCTGCAGGACAGAAATATCACGGAGAAGTACACCGACATTACAAAATTCGGAGCCAAGCGTTACGACTTCGAAGGCACATCCTTTCGGGTGACTCTCGTCTCCGATTCGGTGGCATCTGTTTTCTACAAGCACGACGGCAAGGATGTCAACGAAGCGTTTGTCCGGCTCAGCGAAAACGTGAATGAAATTGTTTCGGCGGAACTGGAGCGGAGAAAGGCTCTGCTTACGGAACTGATGGAAAAAGGCGAACGTTTCACAAGTGCCAATTACGGGTCGGTCAACATCATCGACGATACAGGGCGGTTTATCTGGAATAATATTGAAGAGCTGATAAACCGGAATATCATTTCCTCCCAATCGGAACCCCAGGGGCGCATCGAATTCAGCCGGTTCCCCGATACACTGATAAAAAACACCTATAAAGGTGTCATAACCTTCAGTTTCCGCAATGGATCTGAAGCGAATTTCCTCTATTCCTATACGGAAAAAGGCGTTTCCTTCATCTACGTTCCCGACCGGTATATCAAAAACCGGATTGTCACGACCGACCAGTTTTTCGATCCCGTACTCATCTATTTCGAATTCGAGAAACCGGCGGAAGAAGAGGAATCGTAAGCCCATGGCTTTTGTACAACTCGACAATATCTCACTGGCTTTCGGCGACAGGGATATCCTGAAAAATGTCAATTTCATGATATCCACCGGGAGCCGGATCGCCCTGTCCGGAGCCAACGGTTCGGGCAAGACGACTCTTATGAAAATTATCTCCGGCGAATCGGAATGTGACGGCGGAAAGGTGATCGCATCGAGAGAGTCGAGAATTGCCTATCTTCCCCAGTCGGGAATTGAACACAAGGGCTCGACTCTGAAAGCCGAGGCGGAAAAAGCCTTCAGCTGGATCGGGTCCATGCTGGAGGACGTCGACCGGCTGGGAAAAGAACTGCAGGAGCACAAAACGGGGAAAAGAGCCGAGAATCTCCTTCACCGCCACCACGAGCTGCAGGAACAGATTCTGGAAAGCGGTTACTACGGTCGGGAAGAGCAGATAACACGGATCCTTCAGGGACTGGGTTTTTCCATGGAAGATATGGACAGGGAGTGTTCCCAGTTCTCCGGGGGCTGGCAGATGCGCATAGCCCTGGCCAAGGAACTGTTAAAGAATCCCGACATTCTCCTCCTGGACGAACCGACCAACTACCTCGACCTGGAAGCGAGGGAATGGCTCCGCGATTTTCTCGGCACTTTTAAAGGGGGAATCCTGATTGTTTCCCACGACCGCTTTTTTCTCGATGCCGTTGTGAACGAAGTGGCCGAACTCTTTCTGGGTGATTTGAAAATCTACAAAGGCAACTACAGCTCCTACGAGAAGAAGAGAAAAGAAGAACTGAAAACTCTCGTCGAGCTCTATAAAAAACAACAGGAAGAGATAGCCCGGAACGAAGATTTTATAAGGCGCTTCCGCTATCAGGCGACAAAGGCTTCAGCCGTCCAGTCGAGAGTGAATATGCTCGAGAGGATGGAGAGGATAGAAATCCCGGAAAACCTGAAAAAGATACACTTCTCCTTTCCCGCGCCGCCCCATTCGGGCAAAAAGATGCTGACTCTCGAAGGAATTCGGAAATCCTACGGAGACCGGGAGGTTCTCAAAGGGATAGACCACCTTATACAGAAGGGCGATAAACTGGTTATTACAGGTCTCAACGGAGCGGGGAAATCAACCCTTCTGAGAATCCTCTCCGGGACCGATACCGATTTTGAGGGAACTCTGACGCCGGGAACCGATGTGAAAATCGGATATTTCTCCCAGGACCAGGAAGAAGTTCTCGACAAGAGCAATACCGTTCTGGAAGAGCTGGAATCCGATGCGCCCACGGAGATGATCCCCAACCTGAGGGGAATGCTCGGTGCTTTTCTCTTTTCCGGTGATGATATCTTCAAAAGCGTTTCCGTCCTGAGCGGAGGGGAAAAGAACCGTCTGGCCCTGCTTAAACTTCTTCTGAGGCCGGTCAACCTTCTCATTCTCGATGAGCCGACAAACCATTTGGACATTCATTCGAAAGATGTGCTGCTCGATGCCCTGAAAAGCTACAGCGGTACGGTTATCTTCGTTTCCCACGATCGCTACTTTATTGAAGAGCTGGCGGAGAACGTTCTGGAATTGACATCGGAAGGACACAGGCTGTACCAGGGAAATTACGAATACTATCTATGGAAAAAGGCCAACGAAGGAACCGATGAAATCGACGCTCCGGCCAGCGGTAGAGAAGCCGATGAGGACACTCCCGTACAATCGGCCAAACTCTCCCGGGAAGAGGACAAGAAACTCAAAGCACAAATCCGCCGGCTGAAGCGGGAGGAAGAGGAACTGCTGGGTCGACTGGCCGAATTGGAAGAGGAGCACACCGAACTGAGCGCCTCACTCGCCACGCCGGAAATCTATTCCGACGGGGAAAAGGCAAAAGAAGTCAGCGATGCCATGAAAGCCAACGAGGAAGAGCAGGAAAAAATCAGCCGGCAATGGGAAACCGTTGAAGAACAGCTTTCGGAACTCGATACTCAGGAATAACGGGAAATAATAGACCGAACCGATCCGCTGTAAGAGGAACCGAAGAGATTCAGATGATTGAGCATATGGTAGAGATTGTAGAGATCTCTTCTTTCCCCGTAGCCGGGAACCAGGGGGAATTCTTCTTCGTAAGCCCGGTAGAATTCCCGGTTATAGCCTCCGAATAACTCCGTCATTGCCAGATCCGCTTCCCGATGACCATAATAAACCGCGGGATCGATTAAAACGGCCTCCCCTCTGTCATCCACCATAAAATTCCCCGACCACAAATCGCCGTGAAGCAGCGAAGGATAATCCGGTTCGGGGAGAAGATCGCCGATGCGCCGGCAGATAGACAGGACGCCGCGGCTCATTGAGCTGTCGGCCAGGCGGGAGGAACGGGCCAGTTCAATCTGGAACATCAGCCTCTTTTCCGCAAAGAAATCAGTCCACCGGCTCATTCTGTCATTGATCTGGGGAGTGGAACCGATAAAGTTATCGCTATCGTAACCGAAGCTCTCTCCTTTCCCCTGTCTGTGCATTTGAGCCAGGGCCCGTCCGAAGCGCCCCCAGAAACCGGATCCCTTCGATCCGCTCATTACATATTCCAACAGAAGAAAAGAGGAAGCCTTTTCTCTTCCCAGAGCCAGAGGCGCGGGTACTTTCAGGGGAAAGGCATCATTCAGAGATTGCAGCCCTCTGGCCTCCTCGCGGAACATCGATGAGGGAGCCCGGTCATTTTCCTTTAGAAAGAGGACTTTACCGCTCTTCAGGATTATTTTCGAAACGGAATTGATACAGCCGCCTCCACCACCGGGAGCGCGGCCTGCAAGCTTATCGCCGGGGAATAGATCTTCCACAGCGGCGGAAAGAGAGGGATACTCCCCGACAGGCATCAGAGCTCTCCTGACTCCATCAGATCGAGAATATGATCGCAGGTTCTCTGGACGATAGTAAAAACATTTTCGAACCCTTCCTGACCGCCGTAATAGGGATCGGGAACATCTCCCGGACCTTCGGGATCGTAATCCCGGAACATCCTGATCCGGGCCAGCAGACCTTCATTGGCCGTCAGCCGTTTCAGATTATTGAAATTATTGTGATCCATGGCAAAAATGTAATCGTAGTCTTCCAGATCGTAGCGGAAAATCTGTCGCGCGCGGTGTTTGATTTTCACACCATGGTCCAGAGCTGTTTTCTTCATACGGCTGTCCGATGGCTCGCCGACATGATAGGCACAGGTTCCCGAAGACTGAATTTCGTATTGATCAGTCAACCCTCTTTGATTAACGATTTCCTGAAAAACAGCATGGGCCAGGGGGGATCGGCATATATTTCCCAGACAGACGAACATAACACGTTTTACACTCATATTTTCAGTAGTATCATGATTAATAAATACTGTCGAGACATGTATTTTTTAAAATATTCAGATTATCACCTATGATGCAGAAGTCCTCCCAGCTGAGCGGCTGGGAATGATCGCGCGAACAGAACCAGATCGTATAAATGAGTTTTATAGTATTTAGATAATCACGAAATGATTTGCCATTATCGCGGATCCACTGCGAAACAGCTTCGGTATCGCGGTCATCTGATGCCAGGCTTTCCAGCCACTGGCGAATTTCCTCCATCTGAATGTGATTATCCAGGTTGATACAGGAACAGGAGTTTTCGTTCAACTGATTTATGTATTTCTGCACGAGCAGGAATGTCTTTTTGTTTTTTTCCAGTACGGTAAACATAAAAAACCTCTCTTTTTCACCATCGACAGAAAATTAAGCGGTGATAAGACCAAATCTCTTATGTCCTGACAAAGCCTTTTTCTTTCCTGTTTAACTGGCCGCATTGAGCGGTTTATTCTTCACATAACTGATAAAAGACCTATCCCGGGTCATTGCCGGCCAGTACAGGCGATCGAAGCAACCAGTCGGGGGCTTGTCGATAATTAAACGATAAACTATTATCATATTTCATTTTAAAAGTGGAGTCTTTTCTTGGAATCATTGAGAATCATTCTTTTTCTGTTTATCACTGTCCTGTCCCTCTATAATCTGATCACTTATTTATATAAAAAAAATAAATTGAATAAAGCGGCTGAAATCTCTCTGAAGGAGATGCAGCCCGTCAGGGAAATCAGTTCTGAAGAAAGCATTGCACTAAAGAATCTTTACGGAAAGGAAATCAGTCCCGGATCTCCTGTATTTGAGATTAGCGGACCGTACAGCGCTTCGGTCATCAGGACAAACGGAAGTTCTGTTACTACACACTTTATCGGAAATTTCGAAGTTACCGCCGATGGCGAACTTGCAAAGAATTTTCAGGAGGAGAATACAGGGGAAATCGTTTTCCATAAGAAAAAGCGGGCCGCTTATATCCTGAAATTGAACGGGATTTACAATTGTCTGAAAGAATCGGAGTTGAAATCCTTTCTTAAAAGCGGCACGGAAACAGATTCGCCTCTTTCCGGCAGTATGGAAACTGATGAAGGCAGTATCCGTTTCGGAAACAGAGAACTGACTGTTGAGGAAAAAACATATCTTAACAGAGATATGAGAATCCTCCCCTCTCTTGGTGCTTTCCTGTCTCTCCTGGCTTTGATCTTCATTCCTTCGATAATAGCAGCCCTCCCGGGTTCCCTCATGCTCCTGTTTTCCTTAATCTTATTATTCAGCCCGCGCGCTCCCTTTTCTTCCCGATTATTCGGGAAAAAGCTCATGACCCTGAAAGGCATGGTGGAAAATCAGGGAACAGACAATTACCCCCGGTATTATATGGGAAGATTCGAACTCATTTTCCCCTCCTGGTGGAAGAGTTCCGTACAGCCGGGGAAGATAGCAAGCGTGGAAGCCTATCCGATGGATAAGGGTTTACACCACCTGAAAGTCCTCTCTCTGGATTCGATTACTTCCATTCAGAGGGACAGCATGAGCCGATCCTTTGCCAGCTACTCGCGATTTTACCTCCTGTCGGTTCTCATCTTAATTGACATAATCCTTTTTCTCACTGCAGGAGACGGAGTGGATAAAATCGAAAATCTTTACAGATACTACGCAACTTCCGGACTACAAAAGGAATTTGATTCATTCGAAGAGATTGCCTCATATGATTTTTCAACAGGTCAGGAAGTGGAGTTTACCAATGTAAAGACCTTTCCCGCCAGTCGATACGGTGAAGACGGATCGATATGGATAAATGGAAAAAGGCTTGCCGGCGCGCAGGAGGAAATCGTCCTCGATCTCCAAATGGTTGAAAGCAGGCTCGGGGAACTGATCTCATTTCAGAAAACCTCGGAAATGATCAATCTTTCAGCATTCCGGGCGAACAGCAATGAGGAGTATTACAATTTCCTCTTAATGTATCTAACCATTGCTGAAAATAGAAGTTTTGCTGATTTTGAAGATGTTTTTCACGATAATGAGGAATTTTCCTTTTTACAAAGAATGGTGGATTACTTTTTTCATGATGTCGAAGCATCGCCGGACCCGGAGATGGAAGCTCTTTCAGCAGAAGATATAACCGGCGCAATCGACAGTTTTCTCACAAGAGAACAGGCTATTCTCAACGACTTGACAGGAAGAGCCATGAAAAAAGCCGAACCGGATGTAGAGAGCTTCACTCTGAATCTATTTAATTTTGATTCGGTTGATTTCAATCTCAGACCGCAGGATCTCATGGTATTCTCAAAATCCAATGATTATTTTTCCAATAATGACATACAATACTATGATACTGTACCTGCCGTGGCGAAGCTGAGCCAGCTTAAAGCCTATTACGAAAACAACAACAGACCGGTTGCAGTCAGCGGCATAGTGGAAAGTTTCAACCGGTCGGATGACACTGGCTCATTCCTGGATATATACCCGGAGAGAAACTACTCCGACATGAGCCGGGAACACATCGCAGCCGGAACAGGACTCATTCTGCTTTTGCTCTTTCTTGCAAGTTTCATGATGATAGTCACCGGAATAATGAAAAGAAGGGGATAGAAATCAGAAGAAAACATCACTTTTCGCAATGGACTGAAATTATGAGGCGATAATACCTAATCTGCGGGGTATCATAAGCCGAAATAATAATTGAGGTTATTCCATGAAACTGAAATACAATGCGCCGGTGACTCTCACCTTCGCCCTTATATGCACAGCCGTCGTGGCGGCAGACCAATATCTCGTGCCGGGACTGATCGACGGGTTATTCACCGCCGAGGGGTCGACAACCTTCCGCTACGATAACATTCCGGCTTACACCAGAGTTTTCAGCTACACCTTCGGACATATCGGCTGGGATCATCTGCTCAGCAACCTGACACTGATCCTGCTTCTGGGACCGATTCTCGAAGAGCGGTTCGGATCGAGAAGCCTCGTATTCATGATGTTTATCACCTCGGTCATCAACGGCCTTATCAACGCCTTTTTCTTTCCCACCGAACTGGTCGGCTCCAGCGGTCTGGTATTTATGATGATCGTCCTTTCCTCCTTCACCAATATCCGGAAAGGGGAAATCCCCCTTACCTTTCTGGTTATAATATCGCTTTATATGGCGCGGGAAATTTTCGCCGCCTTCAAGTACGACGATATATCACAGATCTCCCATATCATCGGCGGGACTTGCGGCTCCTTCTTCGGACTTTTCCGCCAGGTTCTCAAGGACCATCAGAGCAAAGCCGCTGCCAAAGCCCCCCAGCCGGGAGGCGGAACGGCGAGCACGCAGCAGACCATAGTCATGTAGCTGTGGAAGATAAAAAATGCGCCTTGTGCGGCGCTGTTATTGATAGGTACGATGAATTTCTCCATCATTTCGATCTGGGCGATGGGCTGGAAAAAGAGATCTGCTCAAAATGCTCAGACAGGATACTGAAGCACCAGCAGGAAGTCTTTGCCAAACTGTTTCCCACGAAGGCTGCTAAAAAAAGATATAACAGATCCTGATAAGACTCATATGGTTTCCGCATATCGATTGACTTGATTCAGCCATCTTTCCTGAAGCCCGATACAGGCAGAAGAGGATATTCTATACTTTCCCCGATTTGTCAATTATACTAAAGTTTATAAATAAAAATATCAGGATAAATTGTAATAATGAAAAAAGTATGGTTTAAGATTGCACTTTCCATGATTTTTGTCGGCATAATTATGACGGCAGCTATGGGCTATATATCTTTATATACGACAAGCAGCATAGCAGAAGAGGGAATATCCACTCTGGATAAAGTAATGCGGGAAGGCTTTGACAGAAGTATTCGCTGGGAGGTGGAGACATCCATATCCATGGTCGACTCCTTGAAGGAACTGGAGAGACAGGGAATCCTGTCTGCCGCACAGGCCGATATTGTAGCAGAACACATAATCAGAGAGGCTCGTTACGGCAAAGACGGGTATTTCTGGGTCGACTCGTCAGATGGGACAAATATCATCCTGCTTGGCAAAGATTCGGAAGGACAAAACCGGTATGATCTACAGGATGTAAAAGGCAACTATCTTATCCGCGATATCATCGCCAACTCGAAAAAAACCGATGGTGGCTTTACTGATTACTGGTTTCCCAAAGCCGGTTCCGACATCCCTCTTCCCAAAAGGGGATACTCTCTCTTCTACCCCGACCGAGACTGGGTTTTCGGAACAGGCAATTACACAGATGATATTGATCTTCAGATCCAGGCTTTTACGGAGAATCTGAACAGCAGATTGTTGAAGATCAGATCATTTACGTCCCTATTTATCGGTTTGCTCTTTCTGCTCATATCCGCAGCTTCCATAGCAGGGGGAAAAGCTCTCTCCAGATCTATCGACATTACTTCCGCAGCACTGGAAGAGATCTCAGACGGAGGAGGAGATCTGACACGGGAACTGGAAGTCAAATCAAAGGATGAAGTGGGCAAACTGGCTTCTTCTTTCAATCGGTTCAGCCAGAAACTGCGGAATATAATAGGCAAGATCCGCGGTTCCATCGATTCGACCAGAAAAAGCAGTGACGAGCTTCTGGCCACATCGACGGAAACCTCCTCTTCGTTGACGGAAATCAGCGCCAATTCCTCTTCCATAGAGCGGCAGGTGGAACAGCTCAACGGCAGAGTCGATGAAGCCGCCGGTGCGATCATGCAAATAAGCAGAAATATCCAGGATCTGGACTTTCAGGTGGAAAACCAGTCATCCGCTGTCGAGCAATCGACTGCAGCTGTTGTAGAGATGGTTTCATCCATCGAAAGCGTTGCCAGGAAAGCGGAAGAGAAAATTGATTCGGTCCACAAAATGATGGAATTCACCGTTCACGGCAGACAGGAGATGGAAGAGACAATTGCCGGGGTGATCGGGTTAACCAAAAACATTGATGATATTTTCGCCATAACCGGAATGATTAATGATATAGCCAGCCAGACGAATCTTCTTTCCATGAATGCGTCCATCGAAGCTGCCCATGCCGGCGATGCAGGTCGCGGATTCGGTGTTGTCGCAGAAGAGATCAGAAAGCTGGCGGAATCTGCTGCTTCATACGCCGAATCCATAAATGCCACTCTTCAAAAAAACAGCGATGCAATGAAGGATTTGAAGCAATCGGTCGACTCCACCATGGCAGTCTTCGCTAATGTTGAGGAAACAGTTACAGATACGGAAGAGGCCTTTTCAGAGATAACAGGGGCCATGAAAGAACTGGCTGCCGGTGCGGAGGAAATCAACAGTTCTGTTGCTGCTATGCGGGATATATCTATTGAGGTTCGTGAGAGTTCAGGACGTATGAGCTCCAGCATCAGGAAAGTAGAAAACACTTCAGTAGAACTTAAGGACATCTCCCTTTTCGTTGTTAATGCGGTAAAGGAGATCAATATCGGTATAGGGCAGATAAATGAAGCCATGTTAGGTTTAAATGCGTCGGTTAACAGCATAAATGATGAGATTCATGAAATCAGCGATCAGATAGGGGTTTTCAAAATTGACTGAAAAGCAGGGGGTAGTCATTAGCCCCCTGCGTTATACAATTGGCATCACTATTATTTATTGTTAAAGCAAAATACAAACAGCCCTATGCTGGTGCTTCAGTCGAGGTATGGAATTATATAGGGAAAAGTAAAACCTGATTATTCTATCGCTGCAAGAAGAATGCAGAGTTTCATATCATCTACCCGACCAACTCGGCATCGGCGTCTTTTTTAAGCGCCACGAACTCCGGACAATGACCGCTGGTATCCAGATTGGCACCCAGAATGATGCAGTACTCTATCACCGTTTTCAAAGAGTCATCATCCTCTACGAAGTATTTACACTTCCTGCACTGAGTAAAATCGCGATCTTCTGCCATATGTGTCCAAATTAACACAATATATGGGAAAAACAATACTCTTTTTTAGAAATTGTTTTTTTTTGGCATTTCTGCTATAAATGTACTCCTTAAAGGAGTATGAAATGCTGGATAAAATGGAAAAACTGCACCACCGCTATAGCGAAGTGGAAAAAATGATATCCGACCCCGCTGTCATCAGCGATCAGAAACGCTATAAAGAGCTGATGATGGAGTACTCCAACCTCAAAGATATCGATGATGCCTATCTGGAATATAAGAAGATGATAGAAGAGCTGGCCGATGCCAGGGAAATGATCGCCGAAGAGTCCGATCCGGAGATGAAGGAGATGGCTAAAGAGGAGATCAAGGAACTGGAGAGTTCGGTTGAATCCATGGAGGCCAGGATCAAACTTCTCCTCGTCCCCAAAGATCCGCTCGACGGCAAAAACATCATTATGGAAATCCGCGCAGGAACCGGCGGGGATGAGGCGGCACTTTTTGCGGCGGACCTCTACCGTATGTACAGCCGTTATTCCGAATCCAAGGGATGGAAAATCGAAGTGATGAGCTCCAGCGAGATCGAGCTGGGCGGCTTCAAGGAAATAGTCTTCTCCATTAACGGAAAGGGCGTATACGGCGATCTCCGCTATGAGAGCGGCGGACACAGGGTACAGAGAATCCCCATTACCGAATCGGGCGGAAGAATTCAGACCTCCGCGGCCACAGTAGCAGTTTTGCCGGAAGCTGAAGAAACCGATATTGAAATAAAGAATGAAGATCTGAAAATCGATGTGTTCCGGTCCTCCGGTCCGGGCGGCCAGAGTGTAAACACGACGGACTCCGCTGTGAGGATTACCCACCTTCCTACGGGACTGGTCGTCTCCCAGCAGGATGAGAAGTCTCAGATAAAAAACAAAGCGAAAGCTCTCCGGGTGCTCCGTTCCAGACTTCTGGAGATGGAGGAGCAGAAAAAGAATGCCGAAAGGGCTGCCGACAGAAAGAGCCAGGTCGGTTCCGGTGACCGATCCGAGAGAATCAGGACATACAACTTCCCACAGGGGCGCTGTACCGACCACAGGATAAACCTGACTCTCTACAAACTGGATACAATTATGCAGGGGAACATCGGAGAGATCATCGATGCCCTGAAGATGAGCGCTCAGGAAGAAGCGCTGCAAAAGGGTGAATGACAGTACGTGAAGTTCTGAATGAGGGCTCCGGCAGACTGAGTGAAGCGGCTATCGATACGGCCCGTCTCGACAGCTCGCTGATTCTATGCCACTGCCTGAATATAACGAGAGAGAAACTCTTTGCATCCCTTCCGGACGATGTTCCCGATGAGGCTCTGAAGATGTTCGGAAAACTCATAGAAATGCGTCTGGATCATCATCCTGTCGCTTATCTGACGGGAACCAAGGAGTTTTTCGGCCTACCTTTTCATGTGGAAGAGGGTGTTCTCTGCCCCCGCCCCGATACGGAACTGCTGGTGGAGACAGTTCTCTCCCTGACGGAAAAGGATAAAGCGCTGAAAGATGTACTCGATATGTGTACGGGAACCGGTTGTATTGCGGTTTCACTGAAAAATTCGGACAGTTCTCTGAATGTCAGCGCTTCCGATATTTCTCCTGTGGCTGAAAAGGTTTTTTCCATAAATAACTGTACATTGGCCGACGGGAGTATTAACTTTACAAAAAGCTCTCTTTTTGAAAAAATCGAGGGGACTTTTGATATAATTGTCACCAATCCTCCCTATCTCACCACCGGCGAGACGGAAGAGAGGATGGAAGAAGGCTGGAAGGAGCCCGCCCTCGCCCTCGACGGCGGGAACGACGGTCTCGATCTGATACGGATAATAATCGGGGAGGCACCCGATTACCTCAATGAGGGGGGATACTTGCTTATTGAAGCGCATCCCGCCCAGATGGAAAGCATGAAGGTCTGTATGGAGAGCGAAGGATTCAGAGATATCGCCGTACTGAAAGATCTGCCCGGACTGGACAGAGTCATCTGCGGTAGAAAAGGACCGGTTAATGTCTGAAAGTAAACTGGTCACAGTCGACGATATCGACAGAGAGATTCAGATTCTCAGAGATAAAGTCTCCTATATGACGACGGAGCAGCAGGACGAAGTGGTCCGCGCCGCCCGCTGGTCGGAAAGGCAGCATGTGGGACAGAAACGCCGCAGCGGCGAACCCTATATCATCCACCCTATCCGCGTCGCCGAAATTCTCGCCGGTCTTTATATGGACCACCATACGATTCAGGCGGGCCTGCTGCACGATGTTCTGGAAGATACGCAGATCACCCGTCCCGAATTGAGAGAGATTTTCGGTCCCGAAGTGGAAAAGCTTGTCAACGGCGTTACGAAAATCAATATCGTCAATGCCAAGAACCGCAATGTTCAGGAATCGGAAACCATCAGAAAGATGTTTTTTGCCATGGTGAAGGATATCCGGGTCATCCTCATAAAGCTGGCGGACAAGCGTCACAATATGAGCACGCTCCAGTACATGCCGGAAGACAAACAGAAGCGCATAGCCAGAGAGTGTTTGGACATATACGCTCCCATCGCGGGGAAGCTCGGTATCTATTCGCTCAAGTCCGAGCTGGAGGATCTGAGCCTCAAGTTCACATCCCCCGATGTTTATTATCAGATTAAAGAGTTCATAGATCACAAAAAGGAAGCCCGTTCCGATTTTCTCAAACATATTGAAGAAGACATCTACCGGGAAGCTTCAAAACAGAAAATACAGATAAAGGTTCAAACCAGAGCCAAACATTTCTATTCCATCTACCGCAAGATGAAGACCAAGGGAAAAGATCTCAGCGAGATATACGATTTCCTCGGAATCAGGATTCTCTGCAACGATCAGGTGGAATGTTATACTCTGCTCGGTATTGTTCATCAGCTCTGGACTCCCCTTGCGGGACGTTTCAAAGATTATATTGCCATGCCCAAAGAGAATCATTACAAGAGCCTCCACACGTCCGTTATGGGTTATGGCGGCAAGCCGCTGGAAATTCAGATCCGAACTTACGATATGAACAAGACGGCCGAATACGGAATCGCCGCGCACTGGCTCTACAAAGAGGGCAAAACGGTTGAATCGGGCAAACCTTCGGATATAAATTTCGTCAATCAGCTCAAAAACTGGAACGAGCAGAAGCTGGATTCCGGAGAGTTCATGAACTCTATTAAAAAGGAGCTTCTGGAAGACTCCATTTATGTCTTTACGCCTAAGGGCGACAGCATCGAACTGCCCAAGGGATCCACGGCCATTGACTTTGCCTATCGCATCCACACCGATGTGGGACATCACTGCATGGGAGCCAAAGCGGACGGTGCCATCATCCCCCTGACCAAGCCTCTGAGAAGCACCCAGACTATATCCGTCATGACCAGCCCTTCAGCCCATCCCCACGTAAACTGGCTGCGTTATGTCAAAACCTATAAAGCCCGGTCCAAAATCCGGCACTGGCTCAATAAAAACGAATCCGGCGTCTTTATCGATAGAAATATCGTGGCCCATAAAAAGGAAGCTCATCATCCGCCGCCTTCTAAGGAACCGGAAGAGACGAAAAAAGAGGGAGAAGAGTACACCCATATTTTTCAGAACAAGGTTCTGGACAAAACCAAAGTCGGCATCACCATAGACAACGAACGAAATCTTATGATCCACCTGGCCCAGTGCTGCAACCCCACAACGGGAGATGATATTATCGGTTTCGTTTCAAGGGGCCGGGGCATCATCGTTCACAAATCGAACTGCTCGAATCTGAAAAACATCAAGGAATTCGATGAGCGGAAAGTTTATGTGGAATGGGAAACCGTCTCCACCAAATTCACCCAGCGCTTCCGGATCCATTCCAAATACCGGAACGACCTTTTCTCGGAAATTGAAGGGGCCATCAGAAAAAACCGGGGCCATCTTATTTCCGGCTCCCTCGATGAAACAGAGCGGGGAGACCTCCTGGGGTTCTTCACGGTTGAACTGGAGCGGATGGAGGACGAGAAAAAAGTGGCCAAGAGTATCCGATCCATCCCCGCTGTTATGAATGTACAGAAAGTACAGAGCCTGCAGAACAGACCCCTTCCGGAGTAAAGCTTTGAATCTCAATATTGTTCTCCACGAACCGGAAATTCCCCAGAATACTGGAAACATCGCCCGGACCTGCAGCGCCACCGGCGCGTCTCTTCATCTGATCCGGCCTCTGGGCTTCTCGGTGGATGAAAAATCGGTCCGCCGCGCCGGACTCGATTACTGGCACCTGCTCGATATCCATTATTACGACGATCTGGAGGATTTTTTCGGAAAAAATCCTGAAGGTCTTCATGTTTTTGCCACAACCAAAGCGGAAAAGACCTACGACGAGCCCCTCTACACCTCCCATGAATCTGTCTATCTGATCTTCGGAAAGGAATCGAAGGGATTGCCGGAGGAACTGCTTGTCAAACACAGAGCGAACTGCGTCAGAATCCCCATGATCGGCGAAGCGCGGTCTCTCAATCTCTCCAATTCAGTCGCCATCATGGCTTATGAAGTGATGCGGCAATGCGGGTTTGATTTTCTGCAGAAAGAAGGAAAACTCCACAGGCTCTCATGGGACTGACCGATCCGAGGCATATATCGGTAAGAGAGCTGATCGCTGCCGTTCACCTCTCGGGAGACCTGGTCACCGAATCATGGTCCAACCGCCGGGCTGTCGAGGGAACGAAAGGACACAAAATCGTCCAGGAATCGAGAGGTGATGACTACCAGAAAGAGGTAAAAGTCTCCGGTGAGTTCAAGTCGGAAGAACTTGTGCTGATCGTCGACGGCAGGATGGACGGCCTGCTGCCCGCCTCGGATCTGCGGGAACGTCCGCTGATCGAAGAGATAAAAACCGTCACGGAGAGCTTTCCTCCCTCCTGGGAAGAAACGCCCGAAGAACACCGGCTTCAACTCCTCTCTTATGCCTGGCTTTACTGCAGGGAAGAGGACCTGGATAAAACCGATATACAGCTGACCTATTATCATATGACAACAGGTGAGGAAAAAAGCTTCTCACGAACCGTCACCCCCGATGATGCCGCCCCCTTCATCATGGAACTGACATCATCCTACCTTTTTCTCTGGAGTCGTTCGGTCGAACGGAACAGAGACAGGAATGAATCCATTCGCGGAGCTGATTTTCCCTACGGCGATTTCCGCGGTCCCCAGAGAGAGATGTCGGTAGCCGTTTATAGAACCCTGCGTGAAAAGGGAAAACTGATGGTCGAGGCGCCAACGGGAACGGGTAAAACTATGGGAGCTCTGTTTCCCGCCTTCAAGGCCCTGGGAGAAAATCTGGGAGACAGAATCTTCTATGCCACGGCCCGGACTCCCGGGCGGCTGGCAGCGGAGGAAGCGTTTTCGGATCTTCTCGGCACGGGAATGAAATGCCGGGCCGTATCGCTCACGGCCAAACAGAAAATATGCTTCAATCCCGGCAGGAAGTGCGCACCCGATGAATGCAGCTGGGCGGAGAACTACTACGGTAAATTATCAGAAGTACTGGAAAGCCTGGAGGAATCCACTCTGTTCAATAGAGAAAAAGTGGAGGAACTGGCGGTCGAACACCATATGTGTCCTTTCGAACTTTCTCTGGATATCTCTCTTGTCTCGGATCTGCTCATCTGCGATTACAACTACATTTTCGACCCGCTTGTAAAACTCAAGCGCTATTTCCAGTTCGGCAGAGGGGAAGATTATTTCCTTCTGACCGATGAAGCACACAACCTTCCCGACAGGAGCCGGGATATGTTCAGCGCCTCGATAAATAAAAAAGCCATACTGGAAGTTAAGCGGGAAGTGAAGGAGAGCCACCCGGTTCTGGCCAGGCGGCTTGAAAAGATTAACAAAATCCTTCTTGAAGAAATGAAAAATCTGAAAGAGGAAAACAGGAAATGGGATGAACGGGACAAAATACCCGAGGCCCTGCGCAAAGCTGTCGGCTTATTCCTGGAGGAAGCGGACAGTACAGATGCAGGACAGACTGTTCTTGATCTGACTTTTGAAATGAGGCGTTTCTACCGGATCAGCGAACTGGCGGGGGAACAGCACACCGTTCTGATAAGACGAAAAGGTCAAAGCTGTTTGACTCTTTCCCTTCTCAATATGGACCCTGCCCCTCTGCTGGAGAAAGCGTTCAAACAGTTCCGGAGTTCCGTCCTTTTTTCAGCGACCCTTATTCCCTCACAATACTTCTGCCGGACACTCTTCGGAGAACAGGAGATCGCTTTTCTGTCCCTTCCCTCCCCTTTTCCCGAGGAGAACTGTTCGATCTGTATCCGCACCGATATTGAAACGCGATACAATAAGAGAGAAGAATCCCTGCCCGCTCTTTGCAGCGCCATAGAGAGGGCCTTTTCCGTCAGAGAGGGCAATTACATTGTTTTCTTTCCCTCCTATTCTTATATGGAGCAGGCCGTGGAGTTTTTCCGGAATCATTATCCCGAAAGGGACATTCACCTTCAGGAAAGCGGGATGACCGAAGAGGACAGATCATCCTACCTGGACCGTTTTTCCCGGGACGGCGCAGACAGTCTGCTGGCTTTCGCCGTTATGGGAGGCATATTCGGCGAGGGGATCGATCTGAAAGGGGAAAAGCTGATAGGTGTGATGATAGTCGGACCGGGGCTGCCGGGAATTTCAGTTGAAAGAGATCTCTATAAAAAATATTATGAAGCGAACGGTGAGAGAGGTTTCGATTACGCTTACCGGCTGCCCGGCTTCAATAAAGTTCTCCAGGCGGCGGGAAGGGTGATAAGAAGCGAAAAGGACAGAGGACTGATTCTTCTGATCGACAGCCGATACGGATGGAACGAAACGAGAAAACTCTATCCCCCCTATTGGAGCCGAATACAGTACTGCCGGAATGAAGAGCAGATGAATAATACAATAGTGAATTTCTGGAGAGGATGAAGAGATGAAAGTTGAGAATTTTGATTTTGGAACAACGAAGGAAGGAGAGAAGGTCAGCGGGATCCGGATAAATAATGAAAAAGGGCTGGAAATGGCGCTTATCAGTTACGGAGCGACACTTACCTCTCTGAAAATGACAGACAGGAAGGGTAAGCAGGAAGAATGCCTTCTGGGTTTCGGTTCGGTTTCGGATTATGAGAAGCAGGACGCCTTTATCGGCGCGACTATAGGCCGCGTTGGCAACAGAATCGGAAAGGCAGCCTATGTTCTCGATGGAAAGGAATATAAGCTGTCGGTCAACGATCAGGGATGCAATCATCTTCACGGCGGAGCGAAAGGCTATGACAAAGTCATCTGGAACATTGAAGCCCTTAAAGAGACAGACAGAACCGGCGTCCGCTGCACTTACTTGAGCCGTGACGGAGAAGAAAATTATCCCGGGAATCTGGAAGTGGAAGTGATTTACTGGCTTACGGCGGATAATGAACTGATTATGGATTATAAAGCGGTAACCGATAAGAGAACACCCGTAAATCTGACAAACCACGCCTACTGGAACCTGAGCGGCGAGCACAGGGAAACCATTCACGACCACTATCTTCAGATCGAAGCGGAAAGTTATCTTCCCGTCGACGAAGTCTCCATTCCCACAGGCGAGATACGGAAGGTTGAAGGCACTCCTTTTGATTTCCGGAAACTCAAACAGATCGGACCGGATCTGGAAAAATCACAAGGCTTTGATCATAACTTCAATCTCTCAGCAGAAAAAAAAGAGACTCCCTCCAACCGCATTTATCTGGAACACAGGGGAAGCGGCCGGGCTATGGAGATTCTGACGACTGAACCGGGAGTCCAGTTTTACAGCGGCAATTTCCTCGGAGGACTGAAACAGATGGGACTGGATACGCACTATGCCCTCTGTCTGGAAACTCAGATGTATCCCGACTCAGTCAACAGGAAGGACTTTCCTTCCATCATTCTGAATCCCGGCGAGGTTTACAGACATACGACAATCCATAAATTCTCTCATATTAAGTAGCGAAGAGCGGGGACCTGTTTCATACTGTAAGAAAAGGCAGGTCCCTATGAAAAAGAAAGAAAAGATCAAAGTAGAGAATTTCCGCTATTTCAGAGAAAAGCACAAAGAGATAGCCGAGGCATATGACCATTTCGGCCAGCTGCTTCATGAAAAAGGCGGTCCCCTCGATGAAAAAACGCGCTGGCTCATCAAAATAGCCGTTTCCGCCGCCTCGCAGTATGATTTTGCCCTTCACACTCATATTGAAAAGGCTCTGGCCGCTGGTTGCACTCCCGAGGAGATCGAGCACGCCATACTTCTCGTTGCTCCCACAGTGGGATTCCCCAAAGCTATGGGAGCCCTGATGGTTTTCCGGGAAAAGGACTGATTCTTCTGGACGGTTAAAGGCAAAACTTTTATTCTGTTCCTATGAAAAGCTTACACACACCACTTGATATTCACGGGCTGAAAATACCCAATCGAATTGTTATGGCTCCGCTTGCCACATGGTTTTCCGATGAAAGCGGAAAAGTGAATGAAAAACATCTGAAGCACTATGGAGACAGGAAAGGCCCCGGCCTGATGATAGTTGAGGCGACCACCGTATCACCTGAAGGAAGATTATCGGAAACCCAGTTGGGCCTTTTTGATGACAATCAGATCGAAGGACATAAAAAACTGGCAGCTTTGATAGAAAGCAACGGATCGGTCCCGGGAATTCAGATACACCACGCAGGCGGTAAAGCCACGGTGAAAACAAATTACGGCCTGCTCCCGCTCGTTCCCTCCCGAAAGGGTGTGAAGGAAGGAAAGGAATGCCGCGAACTGACTGTGGAGGATATTCACAGAATCCAGAGGGATTTTGCCAGAGCGGCGGAAAGAGCTGTTGAATCAGGGTATAAATACATAGAATTACACGGCGCGCACGGATATCTGGGCACCCAGTTTCTCTCTCCCCTAACCAATAAACGAACGGACGGATACGGCGGCTCCCTTTCGGGACGGCAGCGATTTATATTGGAACTGTTTTCATTGGTTGAAAAAGCGGTGAACGGACGGGCTCTTGTTTCCATCCGGCTCGGAGCTGCTGAAAAGGAAGGGCTGACTCTGGAAGAAGGAATCGATACAGCGGAAAAACTCAAAGCCATGGGTATAAAGATAGTAAACATTTCCAGCGCCCATAGCATTCCGAAACTTGATGAGCTGGATGATGACAGGTTCTCTCCCCTGTTAAATATGGGCGCCAATGTGAAAAGAGCCACAGGCCTCACCGTTATCGGAGTCGGGGGCATAAAGAAAGCCGAAGAAGCGGTATCGGCTGTAGAGACCGGATTGATTGATATGGTTGCCGTGGGCAAAGCGATTCTCTGTGATCCCCGATGGGCGGAAAGAACACTTGCCGGAAAGGGAGAAGAGATTGAGCTGTGCATCGGGTGCCGTCCCTGTAAGTGGTTTACCGAGCCGGAGAAGTGCCCCGTGAGGGTGAAGAGGGAGAAAGCTGTTCAGTGAATAGTTTAATCACTACCATAATACACTTTTAATTCCGGATAATTGACAAAATCCTGCAAGCTGTTAAGCACAGCTCTGTACTCTCCTTCGTTATCAAAGAGCCTCAGCCCATAGCAGGAATTGTTTTTCCAATATTCAACTGTCGTTGTTATATCCATAAAGATAGGGGAAGTATCCGAATTCCAGGACCCGATATCGACATATGAACCATAAAACAAATCATCAAAAGTTGAAGATGTATTCCAATTCTGGCTAATTCTTCCGATATCTACTGCTATTACGTTTCCGGGACTTTGTATCCCAATTGAAAAAAAAGCTTGAAGCACGTTTTCGACATCAACTGAAGGGAAATTAATATAAGAGTGCAGATTTACACCATCGGAACCGGCATATAATTCAGCTGGAGAAAAAATAGGTCCGCTGGCACTTTGGTAAGGATCGGTATAAGCGTCAAGAGATGCTTTATAGTATGCGATCTGAATAGAGGCTGAGTCAAATTGTCCCTCTGAAATATACGCTGAGGCATCCTTTGTCCATATACCGAAGTGATAGAGAGCCCCTATCATAAAGTCGGAAAAGATGTATTCCGATAAAAGAGCGGAACCGATGTATACTTCTTCTCCATCAGCAGGTCCAGTTGGATTCGTATCTTGCTTAACTCTTATGATTATTTCAACTGCTTCTGTCTGATTATCTGTCGCCACCGCATCATCCCAGGTTAATTGTATTGAACTAGATACTCCTAAATCGAGGGCAGTTGCAACAGCAGAAAAATTTCCTACTTTTGCAACTTCTGGATCAGCATCCCCTCCTCCCCCCTCACTATCCTCATCTATCTTGACCAGAATCGCATCGATATAAGGTGAGGCAATATCACAGGAGACGATTAATGACATAAAAACCAGAGGAAAAAGTAAAATCAGCCGCTTTTTCATTCTTCTTCCTCCCAGAGAATCATATTTCCCGCCCCGCTGATCTCCGCGGCGCGAGCCGCTTCATCTCCTCTCAAATCGAGATAGGCATATTCCAGAGCCAATGAAGGTGCGATTTTTTCCAGCTGAGCGAATTTCTGCCGGACCATTCCGTAATTCTCAAGTTCATGATGGACCCTGGCCATGCTCAAAACCACGGCTTTATTGTCCGAATCGACTGCTTCCGCCCGTTCAAAGAATGCCAGGGCTCTGAGATAGTCCTCTTTTAAATAGTAGATATTTCCCATATTAACCAGTGCCGGCAGATACTCCCGTGTTCCCAGAATATTTTTAAATTCCCTTTCAGCCATATCGAGCAAACCGTATTTCGCATAGAGAACGGCAAGCTGGTTTCTGAATTTGACCTGATCCCCCTGCTCCTGGATCCGAGCCTGAATTTTCGCCACCTGAGGATAGATTTCCCTGTTGATAAATTTCTTCAGCGAATCGGAAAATCCACTAAGAACAGTTGACTTCGGCGGCAGATCGACATTCGAGACATTCTCGCTGAATCCCACAGCCTGATATATCTGCCAGGCTTCCCGGGTGGGGTATAAAGAGGCCTGATCCCTGGAGTTATTCTCGCGCCATTCTTTCGCCCCGGTTTCCCAGGCATCGAGAAAGTCCCTCTGAACCATAGTAATCTCGAGCGGGAACCACACTTTATCCTCAGTGAGAATCAGGTTATCTGACTGAGCGAAGGACCGCCGGACGGCAACAGGACTCATTTTAAGGGCAAAGCCGATATAAATATGACCGGGAATAGTGATAAAAGCAGTTTCCACACCGGACGCTTCAAGAAGCGATGCGAAAAGGATGGATAAATCATCGCAATCTCCGCTTGTGTATGTCAGGGTCTGTAGGGGAAATTGAAGAAAATCCACAGCCCGGCTTTCTCCCGACATCTCGGAGAAGGGGGTGGCCGGATCGATTTCGTAACGGATGTTCTTGTTCTTCACCGCTTCAAAAATCACCATGGCTTTCTGGAGATTCTCATCGACGAAGCTGTTCTTCTCCTCCTGCATCCAGTTGGTAATGTTCCTGGAGAAAGTGAGAATGGCCGGGTCTTTCGCATTGACGAAGGCGGCGATTTTCTTATCATCATCCCAGGTCAGGGCATTTCTGTTGTATATCTCTATGACTGGATTATATTCCTGGCTGTAGGTTTTATTTTTCAGCGTATATTCAAGTATGATCTGAGCCGAAGCTTTATTCCCTTCCGTAATCGTCATGACATCTTCTGTAAACAATCCGTATAGGTCTATATCAATTTTTTCCTTGCTTCCCAACTGGGGAGGAGCCCCGACATCCATGGGATTGTCCATGTACCTCTCAACAAAAAAGGTGATTTTTATATCGCTGATATCCGACTTTTCATAATTGAGCAGAGAGACCGTACCGATGGGATTATTGTCATAGTATTTATAGAGAATGGGATATACCGGGTCGAGAGCAAATTCGGAAAGCTCGACTCCGTCATTTTTTTCATCCAGAAGTTGCGGCTTGGGTTTTTCCACCCGGGGAGCTCTTTCCGGATAGGTAATGTCGATAAGATTGATTTTAGTTCCGATCGAGAAGCTCAGACCGTTATAGAGGTTATTGTAGAAACCGTAACCGATTCCCGCGTGAATCGAGAGAGTATCATTAATGGAAAAACTTCCTGAAAACTCGGCGTCATAGGTAAATCCCCCGCCGTTATCAGTTGAAGTTCCCCATCCGGTTGGAAACCAGTAGTAATAACCGGCCGATGCTTCCAGAGATAGGGAAATCCTTTGAGAAACGGGAAGCCTTACTAAAGGGCCCGCTCCTATGAAAATAAGAGAAACGCCGTCAGCGACAGCCAGGGGAAGGTATAGATAACCGGTTTTCAATCCGGCATTGAAGATCTTCTTCTCCCCGAATGAATACTTCAGATCGACCTGACCGCCGAAGCCGAATTTGAACGAATCAGAGCTGGAACCCAGGGGCAGAGATCCGATGGGATTGGCGCCTAAGATCAGATGATCTTCCGCCGATAAGGACAAGGGAAAAAGAATCCCGATGAGAAACACAAGAAGCAGCCTGCCCCACTTATTTTTCGTGTGTTTCATACTGATAATTATTCCACAGTTAACAGAAAAGAACAAATTTATTGATCAAAGTAATTTAGCAAAAGTCACATTAGACGCCGCTCCCGGTTCAGTGTATAGTATGCCTATGAAACGATTGCTTATGATGGCAATGATGCTTCTTCAAATTTTCTCGTTTTATGTCCATGCCCAGTCGGACCGATGGCCCTACAATCAGGACTTCTGGAAAAATGTGACGATTGAACAATTGGAAAGGGAGCTGAAGTCCGGTGCCGATATCAACAAAGTCGATTCTCTTGGCTACACGGCTCTTTCCTACGCCGCCGGCCTGACAGAAGATATTGAAGTTATCTCCCTGCTCCTCGATAAGGAACCGGAGATTAATTTCAGAGCCGGGAACGGCTGGACCCCCCTGATGTTTGCCGTTTCCATGAACCGGAATACCGATATTGCGAGAATGCTTCTTCAAAAGGGTGCTGATGTCAACGCGGTCGATTCCAGGGGCTACTCCGTGCTTATGACGGCTGCCAGCTGGAGCATTCAGGGCGAAATCATTGATATGCTCATAGAATACGGGGCCGATGTATCACTGAGGAACAGCGATAGCGGTTTTACAGCGCTTATGTATGCTGCCGCCAGGAACAGCTACACCGGTATTACGGAAGCGCTGATAAGGGGCGGTTCCGATCCCGAGAAAAGAGACAGTACGGGACGGACAGCCATCATGCTCGCGGCGGAGCTCAATGAAAATCCGGGAGTTTTTGCCTACCTGTTCGACAGAGGCGTAAGCCGCATCAAACGGGACGGAGACGGGCGTACTCTGATTATGCTCGCCGCAGCCGGCTATAATCCGGAAAACGTGGAACTTCTGTACGAGAGCGGCGCCGATCTGAAGGCTTACGACAGTGCGAACAAGAATGTCTGGGACTATATCTCCGCCAATGAAAATATGAAGGATGCAGACATCTACTGGAAGTTCAACGATATGTATTATGAAGGTTTCTGGGAAGTCGTTCCCGAGGAAAATGATGAGGTTACAGGAGATTAAAATAAGCTGAAGCCCGGCCCTTTTCTGCTCTGAGAAGTTTTTCGCCATTAGCGATATCACCAACTGATATAAAAAAAGGGATCCCCCGAGAGGAATCCCTGAACAAGTCTTGTATTTCAGAAACTTAGAACAATCCCGTAACCTTTCCTGTATCAGGATCTATATCTATACTCATATAAGCCGGTTTGGTTCCCAGACCGGGCATGGTTCTGACATCGCCGGCCAGAGGATAGAGGAATCCCGCTCCGGCACTGAGGCGGATATCCGTGATGGGGAACGTGAATCCCTTCGGAGCGCCTTTAAGTACGGGATCGTGGGAGAGCGAGAGATGGGTTTTCGCCATACAAATAGGAAGATCTCCATAACCGAGGTCAGTGAACTGTTTGATTTTCCTGTTGGCTTCGGCGGAATATTCCACTCCGTCTGCCCCGTACATTTCTTTTGCCAGAACTTCAATTTTATCTTTGATAGATTTTTCCAGATCGTAGAGATATTTGAAATTCGAGGGCTCCTCACAGGCTTTGATGACAGCTTCGGCCAGGTCGGCCGCCCCTTCTCCCCCGTCGGCCCAGTGGTTGGCAATGACGGCATCAAAGGCTCCTGCTTCAACAGCTTTTTTCCTGACAATTTCCTGTTCGGCCGGTGTGTCTGTCGGGAATGTATTGATAGCCACGACAACAGGAATGCCGAAACGCCTGGCGTTTTTGATATGAGCCATCAGGTTGTCACAGCCTTTTTCCACCAGTTCGAGGTTTTCCTCTTTGTAAACCGGGTCAAGATCCCTGCCGGGAGTCACCTTGGGTCCGCCTCCGTGCATTTTCAGAGCGCGAACAGTTGCCACGAGAACTACCGCATCGGGTATCATACCGGAGTTGCGGCATTTAATATTGAAAAACTTCTCCATACCGATATCGGCACCGAAGCCCGATTCGGTAACAAGATAATCAACGTAGCCCGAAGCCACTTTATCGGCGATAATGGAACTGTTTCCGTGGGCGATATTGGCAAAGGGACCGGCATGTACAAAGGCGGGCTGTCCCTCGAGAGTCTGCATCAGGTTGGGCATAATGGCGTCTTTCATCAGAACGGTCATTGCGCCGGCTGTTCCGATATCTTCCGCTGTTATAGGCTCGCCTTTTTTATTGTAGGCGACGATCATCCGTCCGATTCTTTCGCGCATATCTTTCAGGTCGGAAGCGAGAGCCAGAATGGCCATGATTTCACTGGCAACGGTTATGTCGAATCCCGTTTCCCGTAGAACGCCGTCGGCTTTTTCTCCCATACCGATGATAATATTCCTGAGGGATCTGTCATTGATATCGACGACCCGTCTCCACGAAACATTATCAGGATCGATATTGAGTCTGGTCAGCCCCTGCTTCTCCAGAAAAGAATCGCTCCAGCGGCTTTCGTGATAGATGCGTGCATCTATAGCCGCAGCTGTGAGGTTGTGGGCTGCCGTTATGGCATGAAGGTCGCCGGTCAGGTGGAGGTTGAAGTCTTCCATAGGAACAACCTGACTGTATCCGCCTCCGGCCGCTCCGCCTTTGATTCCGAATGTCGGACCCATGGAAGGCTGTCTGATGGCACATGCCGCTTTTTTACCGAGATATCCCAATCCTTCAGTCAGACCGACGGTGGTTGTGGATTTTCCTTCTCCGAGCGGAGTGGGAGTGATGGCAGTAACATCGATGTACTTGGCTTTCTTTCCCGCCGGAGCGTGTTTTATCGCATCAAGCTTGACTTTTCCCTTATAGGGGCCATAGAGTATAATATCATCCTTGGCGATGCCGATCGATTCGGCAATTTCGAGAATAGGCTGAACTTCCGCTGCCTGAGCGATTTCCAGATCCGAGGGTACCGGTTTTATTTTCTTTACTGACATAGTGCCTCCTGGGTGTTTTTTCTTTTATTATGTATGATTGTATGACAAAGCTTCCAGCTTGTGAAATAAAATCATTTTATATCCATTATTCTGCTTCAGACATAATTAAGTAACGGGTCAAAATTTTATCCAGTTCGCCTGAATTATCCAATTTCTCCACTGTTTCGTTAATTATACGTCTCAATTCATCTCCATATGGATAGTTTTTTGTTATTAAAAAATGAAAATCTTCTTTTTCAACTCCGGGCATAGTTTTATAGCCTATATCAGAATCGAGAAGCTTTTCTCCTATAAGTGACATGCCCGCAGTTGTTTCGTAGCGGGCCAATACGACAGCACATCGTTTCTGCCTGAGCTGATCAAAGAGATTTCTCCCCGATTTAGCGATCCTGTTGACATCTTCATTATTCAATCCGAAATTAATATAATTATAACCGACCCTACCGTTTACGATTCCTATTTCTAAAATGTCTTCTGGTTTTTCTATATGAATTCCCATGGGAAATTGTTCTTTCAAATAAAAATAACTCGGTGTTATCTGATAAACGGCACGAGTCGAATAGAATTTTTCAAGCCTTTCAGAATTAAGAGATACGGGGAGAACCATCTGAATACTCTCGCCTTTCTCCAATTCATAGAATACTCTGGTCCAGGGGTAGTTAATGTAATCAAAATTAATATTGTATTCTTTCGCTACAATTTCCAAAATATCAATATTATATCCGGAAGGTTCGATTTTCTGATCCGGAGCGACAGGAATAAAATACTCAAAGGGCGGCCAGTTCCCATCAACTTCGTCGTCTCCAATATAGATGACTGTACCCGGAGGAATAGATGTTTCATTCTGACTAAAAAGACTTATTTTTAAGAAAAAAACCATGAAAAGAAAGAGAATGATTTCTTTTTTCATACTTTTAAGTTTAGTAAATATATAATTTTTTTCAATCTTTTATTCCGGAGTCAGCCACCAGAGAACAACTTTAGAATAGCCGATGGAAAGGCATTCAAGACATTAACGCTTTCTGAGCGTTTTGTAATAGAACTTTCTGGCGGCTTCCACAATCCGGTAAAGAGGATAAACAATCGAAGAATACCGGTAATCCCAGGCCCCGAGGCGGTGATGGATGTCTCCGCCGAATCCCCTTTTGAAACGGTACAGCCCGTGCATGGGATGCTCGGGATCATCGGCGGGCGGAATGCCGAACATATCGTAGGAATCGCAGCCCGCGGCCTTCGCCGCTTTGATAGCTTCCCACTGCAGGGCATAAGCCGGCATCAGGTTCCGCTTTTCATTGGATGACGCCCCGTAGAGATAGGTGGCGCGTTTTCCGTCGATGAGAACAATAATACCCGCGAGAAGATCGCCTTCGTGTCTGGCCAGAAAGAGACGGGATTCGGGATTACCACCTGTTCCGTCAGCCATTGAGAATACTTTTCCGTAATAATCGCGGCTGTGGATGGAAATGCGGTCCCTTTCCGATGTGGTTCTGTAGAGTTCGTACCAGGCATCAAGATCGGATTCCGTTCCGGTTTCCACAACGACGCCCTTTTTTCCGGCCAGTTTGATGTTATAGCGGGTTTTCTTATGCATAGCTGCCAGCAAGTCATTTTCCGATTGATTCAGATTGATGATGACTGTATCAGGGGGCTGGATATCCATCGGGGCTTTGGAGATACCTTTGAAATTCAGGGGTTCGGGCAATGAGTCCTCACCGGTCTCTCCCCATAAGAAGTCATAGCGTACAAAAAATGTCCCCAGGGGAACGAACTCCAGGAGATCGCGGGAGAGTTTGTGAATAAAATATTCCCTCTCCTCCGGATCGACCTCCACGGAGGGACCATGGGGGACATAAGCGAGAGACAGAGTCCCTTTAAAGG
This sequence comes from Spirochaeta isovalerica, assembly GCF_014207565.1. Taxonomy (NCBI): domain Bacteria; kingdom Pseudomonadati; phylum Spirochaetota; class Spirochaetia; order Spirochaetales; family Spirochaetaceae; genus Spirochaeta; species Spirochaeta isovalerica. Next base: position 117,649 of record NZ_JACHGJ010000007.1, read on the forward strand.
TTCTGACCAGCACGAGAAGGGGATAGGACTCCCCTTTCCATGTCAGTTTAAGCGGAACGGACTTCCATCCCGTTTTTTCCCTCAGCCCGGCCCAGTAGCCCGACTGAAGGAAATTGGAATGGCCGTTCAGGTAGACCGGCGATACCTCTTCGAGTTTAAGGTCGCTCAAAGGGGTCAGCCTACTTCGCCGTTTTTGACTTTGGCGGTTTTCAGTTCCTGACCGTTAACAGTCAGAGCTGTCCCGCCTGTTTTGACTATGAAATCTTCTGTTCTCAGAGGGATTTCGAAGAACCGGCTCGCTTTCAGTTTTGTGTATTCGCGCTTTTCTCTTTTGTCATCAGCCAGAACGACGGGGGTTCCCGGCGCGGCATCTTCGATGAAAATAACTTCCACATTCTCATCTTTGTCCTCGGCGGCGAGAATCATACCCATGCTCTTGATACCCCGAAGCTTCGTGGGTTTGAGATTAGCCACGACAACGAGATTCTTTCCGAGGAGCTCTTCCTCTTTGTAATGGGGAACCAGACCGGAAACGATGGTTCTCGGTTCGTCTTCGCCGCAGTCGATCTTCTCGACATAGAGTTTTTCCGCTTCGGGATGTCTTTCGATCTCGACGATTTTTCCGACGACAAGCTGTATCTCTTTATTGAACTGGGCTTCCACACTTTCGTCAGCGGCAGCCGCTCTTTCGTCCTGGGTACCGGCAAAGCGCTCGCGCAATTCATCGATTCTCTTCTCTTCCAGTTTGGTGAAGAGGATTTCCGGTTTGTTGATTCCCGTAATTCCTTCGATCTTTGCCAGACTGCTCCACGAGAGATCGGCTCCTTCCAGGAACGAAACGATCTTTTCCGATGTTTCGGGTATATAGGGATGGGTCAGGATCGCAAGGTCCCGGACCAGATATATGAGGCTTTTCAGGAGAGACGCTGCCGCAGCGGGATCCTCCGTTCTGGTTCTCCAGGGCTCGCCGGCCTGGAAGGCTCTGTTGCCCATGGATGAGAGCATAAAGATCTCTCTGAAGGCATCGCGCAGTTCCGCCCGGTCCAGTTTCGCTGAGATAAGCTCCTCTTTCTCTTTGACTTCTTTCCAGAAATCGGCATCCACTTCCGCTTCGGGAACCTGCCCGTCGAAGAACCGGTTGGCGAATGTGAGCGTTCTGTTGACCAGATTGGCCAGGTTGCCGATCAGTTCGGAATTGACCTTCTCTTCAAAATCCTTCCAGAGGAACTGGGTATCGGACTTCTCCGGTCTGTTGTAGAAGATGTAAAAGCGCCAGACGTCGGCGGGGATGCCCGTTTCCTGACAGTCGTTTCCGAAAACGCCGACTCCCTTGCTCTTGGAGAATTTGGCGTTTTCATAATTCAGGTATTCGGAACTTGACATGTGATGAAGCATTGTCCAGGGCTCTCCCGATCCCAGAAGAGTCGACGGGAATATTACCGTATGGAAGGGGATGTTGTCCTTACCGATAAACTGGAACAGTTCCACCTCTTCGGGGTTCTGCCACCAGTCCTTCCATTGATCTGTCAGATTGGCGGTTATGGAGATGTAGCCTATGGGCGCGTCAAACCAGACATAGAAAACCTTGTCTTCGAATCCCTCTTTCGGCACGGGGATTCCCCATTTCAGGTCTCTGGTGATACATCTCTCTTTCAGGCCGTCGCGGATCCAGCTCTTAGTCATCTGAACGGCGTTTCTCGCCCAGAATCCCTGTTCCGACGCTTCGTCCATCCAGCTCTCAAGCTTGGGCAGGATAGCGGGAAGATCGATAAAAAGATGCTTTGTGCTCCTGACCTCCGGCTTGCTTCCACAGACACCGCATTTGGGATTTTCCAGCTCCACCGGTTCGAGGAGTTTTCCGCAATCCTCGCACTGGTCGCCGCGGGCGTTTTCCGAACCGCAGTGGGGGCATGTTCCGTGAACGTAACGGTCCGCCAGGAATCGGTCGCAGCTGTTGCAGAATAGCTGTTCCAGAGTCTGTTCGCGGATGTAGCCGGCATCGTCTATGGCCTTGAATAAACCCTGAACAATCTCTGTCTGCTTATCCGTAGATGTTCTTCCGAAGTGATCGAAATCGATGTTGAACCACTTATAGATATCGCGGTGGATAACATGGAATTTATCGCAGAGCTCCCGGGGGGAAACCCCTTCGGACAGAGCTTTCGTTTCCGTCGCCGTACCGTATTCATCGGTACCGCAGACATACATGGTTTCATATCCGTACTGACGGCAGTATCGGGCAAACACATCGGCTGAAAGGACCTGAATCAGGTTGCCGAGGTGGGGAATATTATTAACATAGGGCAGTGCTGAAGTGACTAATCTCTTTTTCATAGCTTCACATGATATTTTGCCCCTGTTCTTATGTCAATAGAAGGGATATCTAAACAATCAATTCATAATCTTCTCAGAAGTCGGGTTATCCTTGACTGAGTACTCATACAATGTTTACTTTTATAACAACGTTATAAAGGAGGGTACATGTCAGAACAGAATGTGACCCCGGGCAGAAGCCCCTTTAAAAAGCCTCCCAAGCCATCCTCGATACTCGGTATCATTGCATTGGTTATTGTGGGAATGTTCCTCTTGACCAGTTTCTATATCGTCGATGAGACAGAGCAGGCTGTCGTGCTCCGATTGGGCCGTCTGCAGAAAATCACCGAGCCGGGATTAAACTGGAAAATCCCGCTGGGAATCGACCGCGTCTACAAAGTTCCGACCAAAGTCGTACAGACAATGCAGTTCGGTTTCCGCACCGCCCAGCCGGGCATCACGACAATTTACTCCAGAGACGATTACGAAGATGAATCGTTGATGCTGACCGGTGACCTGAATATCGTCACTGTCACATGGATCATTCAGTACAGAATCACAGATCCTGCGCTATGGCTCTTCAAGGTCCAGGAAAAGGACAAGACCATCAGGGACATCTCCCAGTCGGTTATGAACGAACTGGTCGGCGACAGAGCCATCCTCGATGTTATCGGTGACGAAAGAACCAGTATCGAAATCAAAAGCCAGGAAATGATGAATACCATCCTCGACGAATACGACCTGGGCATCAACATCGTTACGGTCAAACTTCAAAACACCCTGCCTCCCGAAGGGCCTGTACAGGATGCCTTTGAAGACGTCAACAAAGCCATTCAGGATATGGAAAGGCTGATCAGTGAAGGAAAACAGGCATACAATGCCGAGATTCCCAAAGCTTCCGGTCAGGCCGATCAGATCATCCAGCAGGCTAAAGGTTACGCTTCGGGACGCGTTAACAGAGCGAACGGAAACGTCGCCCGTTTCAATTCGGTACTGGAAGAGTACAGAAAGAACCCTTCCGTAACAAGAAACCGCATCTATTACGAAATGATGGAGGAAGTTCTGACTTCCGGAAGCAAAGTCGAACTTATTGATAAAAACCTGGACAATTTCCTACCGCTGAAAAATCTTCAGCCGACACAGACAGGAGGAACCAATGAATAAGATGCTTAAAACACTCATCCCCCTGCTGATTTTAGTCGTCATTTTCTTCGCAGCCGGACCGCTTTACATTGTAAACGAAGGGGAGCAGGCTGTCATAACCCGGCTGGGGCGGATCGACAGAGTCGTTACCGAAGCGGGACTGAAAATCAAATGGCCGCTTATCGAAAGCCGGACAAGATACTCCAAGAAGATTCTTTCCTGGGACGGCGCTCCGCAGAAAATTCAGACAGCGGAAAACCAGTACATCTGGGTGGATACCACCGCAAGATGGAAAATCTCCGATGCGACAGAGTTTTATAAATCGATCAATAACATGAGCCAGGCTTATTCCAAGCTCGACGATGTTATCGACTCCGCTGTGAGAACGATCATAGCCCGGAACTCCCTTTCCGAAGCGGTAAGGAATTCTGATATCATCATCGAGCTCCAGGCCAAGTCCCAGGCGAAAACAGCTGAAGACAAAGCCGTACAGGAAGCTTCCGGCGAAGTTCTGACCGATGTCCTGCTGGAACTGCCCGAAAGCAATACGGACTTTGAGAAGATCAATATGGGACGCCGTCAGCTCTCGCAGCAGATGCTTTCCAACGCGGCAAAGGATACGAACAACCTCGGAATCGAACTGATAGACGTCGTCATCCGGCAGATCCGCTATTCAGATGAAATGACTCAGTCGGTTTACGACAGAATGATCAAGGACAGAAACCAGATCGCCCAGTTCTACCGCTCCTACGGAGAGGGAAAGAAGCTGGATCTCATGGGTCAGCTGGACAATGAAAAAGAGGTCATCCTTTCCCAGGCTTATGCTGAGGCGGAAGGAATCAAAGGTGAAGCTGATGCTCTCGCGGCAAGGATCTATAACGATTCCTATGGACAGGATCCAGAATTCTATGAATTCTGGAAGGCTATGGAATCGTACAGAAAGACTCTTCCCGGTATGAGCAAAACTCTTTCCACGGATATGCAGTACTTCAACAATTTTTACAGATCGGACAACTGAAACATATAATTCAGCTTCGAGGCCGGGTCCTTCTTTGGATCCGGCTTTTTTTTCCCTTTTCAAATCCCGAGTTTTTTGCGATCATAGGAAACTGGTATTATATTTATAGATAGCAGACAGGGAGTGAGTTGGTTTGAAGATCTCTAAAGATTCGGAACTGAGCCGCGTCAGCATACAGAACAGTAAAAGAGAAAGCATTCGCAAACCCGTGGATATGGACGGTTTCTATAATTCCGGAACAGGGTGGCATCCCTGTAAAATATACGATATCAGCACTGGCGGAGCGGCTCTGAAGCTGAACCAGTTCTTCCTCGAAGGTGATGAAATTCTCCTTCGATTCGGAAACAACTCCAGCTCGGAAATATTCAACACGACAGTAGCCAATGTGAACGGACAGCGGATCGGCATCCGCTTTAAAGAAGACAGCACGACCAAGCACCTGATTGAAAAAATCATGTCGATCTACTGATCTTTATGGTGAAATAAAAAAACCCACCGTCAGTTGACTGGTGGGTTTTTCTTATTAGGGCAGTAAACCCTACTCTTTTCCCTCATCGCTTTCTTTCACTTCCAGCTTGAGATCAACCGGATTGGCAAAGGGATTTTCCGTTTTATGATCCTCCTCCACCTTGGGAGGTTCATTCTCTTTAGCCAGGGCTTTGGCTTCAGCGCGGGCTTTAATCGCCTCATTCCGCTTCTCACCGGTGATGACAGCCAGTTCGGAGGGTGTCATATCGGAAGCCTTCCGCTCAGCGTAAGCAGCCGCGGCTTTTTCATCTTTCTCGATAAGATCCATGAACTCTTCCGAAGTCAGGACTTCCACATCCATGAGATGAGCCGTAATGCTCCTGAGCAGATCGAGGTGCTCAGTCAGCTTGGCAATGACTATGTCGTACCGCTCATTGATGATTCTGGCAATTTCCTCATCGACATACTGCTGTGTCTTTTCAGAATATTCTCTGATGCCGCCGCCTCCACCGAGATAAGAGTTCTTTCTTTCCGTCAGGGCGACGTTTCTGAATTTTTCACTCATACCGTATTCGGTAATCAGGTTCTTGGCAATGTCGGTCGCTTTGGAAATATCGTTCCCGGCGCCTGTCGACAGTTTGCCGAAAATAAGCATCTCCGCGGCCCGTCCTCCAAGGAGGGTATCGATCCTTCCAAGAAGCTCTTCCTGAGTCATCAGGAACCGATCTTCTGTGGGCTGCTGCAGCGTGTATCCCAGAGCACCCATTCCACGGGGAACTATGGAAACCTTCTGAACAGGATCAGCGTCGGGCGTAAAAGCGGCGATGATAGCGTGCCCCGTCTCATGATAGGCCACGATTTCACGCTCCCGCGGGTTGATCAGACGGTTCTTCTTTTCAAGTCCGGCAATGGTCTTTTCGATTGCCTCGTCGAGATCCTTCATGGTCACCGCATTGCGATCAGCCCGGACGGCGAGAAGGGCCGCTTCGTTAATGATATTGGCCAGATCGGCTCCGACAAATCCCGGCGTCGATTTGGCGATTTCCTTGAAATCGACCTCATCAGACAATTTAACGCCTTTGGAGTGGATCTTAAGTATCGCTTCGCGTCCCAGAAGGTCGGGCCGGTCGACAAGAACCTGCCGGTCAAAACGGCCCGGTCTGAGCAGAGCGGGGTCGAGAACTTCGGGCCTGTTTGTCGCAGCCAGTATGATAACGCCGGAAGTGGCGTCAAATCCGTCCATCTCCACAAGCAGCTGATTAAGGGTCTGTTCACGCTCGTCATTGGTGGAGGCAAGTCCGGCACGGCTTTTACCGATAGCGTCCAGCTCATCGATGAAAATGATACAGGGCGCTTTTTCCCTTGCCTGTTTGAACAGGTCTCTGACACGGGCGGCACCGACACCGACAAACATTTCCACGAAATCGGCACCGGACATTTTAAAGAAAGTTACACCGGCTTCACCTGATACGGCTCTGGCCAGAAGGGTCTTACCGGTCCCGGGAGGGCCGACCAGGAGAACGCCTTTGGGAATTTTCCCTCCGATCTCCGTATATTTTTTCGGATTCTTCAGAAAGTCGACAACTTCAACCAGTTCATCTTTTGATTCTTCACACCCCGCCACATCATCAAAACGGGTATGAAGATCTTCCTCGGCGACGATTTTGGCGTTGTTCTGACCGAAACTCATTACATTGTTTCCGCCCATATTTCCCATTCGCCGGAAGATGAACCGCCAGACGACAAGAAGCAGAAGAAGAGGGACAATCCAGCTGAGCAATATCTCCACAAAGTAATTGCGCTGCTCGTGCTCGGCAAAATACTCCACGCCCAGTTCATCGAGGAGCGGAACAAATGAGGGATCATTCAACGGGACCGTACTATAAACATTTCCCGAAAGGTTATCGTTACTCCGGGAAAGAGATCCGGTAATGGAGTTGACCAGATCGGTCTCATATTCACTGCTGGTTTTGGTGTAGCCGGTATAGAGCGACGGTGTCAGCTTTACGCGTACAATCTCGCCCGCTTCGATTTTCTCTTTAAAAGTGCTGTAATCGATAGACGTTTCAGGCGATCTCACAAGAAACATATTTAAAATAGCCAGAACGGCTATAACGAGAAGGAAATACCAGAGAGAAAAGCGGTATTTCCCCTGCTTCATCTTTTTCATTTTTTTATCGAGATTTTCCGAACTCAGTTCTTTCCTGGCTTTATCCCACCAGTTATCCGGTTCTTTCCGGGAACTATCGTTCTTGTTATCATTTTTCTCAAAATTATCCATAAATTCCTCAGTTATTGTAAACATATCAGAAAAAGACCACCCCATAAACCCCGGTAGAAAAGGGCCTAATCACAGCGGCAAAACCGATATTGTCTTTTTTAAAGTAGAAATAAACCCCTATAAAGTAAAGGGAATAATTACATGGAGACTGTAATTATTCCCTTGAAAATCAAATATTAACAAATTTTAATATTGCAGAGCTATGATTCCTTCTTCTCCTCTCCGGGAAGAGGCTTGGCATTGCGGCACTTGGGAAAAGCACTGCAGGCCAGAAAGGGTCCACGGCGTCCCATTTTAACGACCATTTCGGAACCGCATTTTTCGCAGATTTCGCCGCTGACATCGGGAACTTCGACGACGTTACCGTCCTTGTCGATAGGCATGGTGTGTTTGCAATCGGGGTAGCCGGTACAGGCGAGAAAAAAACCGGTCCGTCCGGCTTTTACCGCCATGGGCTTTCCGCACTTGCTACAGGTGCGCTCGATTTTCGGCATTTCAACAGGCTTTCCCTCTTTATCGGCGGAAAGAGTTGTCTTACACTCTGGATAACCTGTACAGGCATAGAACTTTTTACCATAGCGCGATGTTTTCAGAATCATCGGTTTGCCGCATTCGGGGCAGTCGACGTCCACAGCTTCGACAGAACCGTCTTCATCTTCATCGACTTCGCCGCCGGGCATGGGCAGAAGCCCCTTACATTCAGGATAATTCTTACAGCCGAGAAAAGCTCCCGATTTGGAGTAGCGAATGACGAGAGAGCCTCCGCAGACCGGACAGGTCTCCTCGCCTTCATAATCCCGCCCTTTAAGCGGTTCGGCTTTTTCCATGGCTTCATCGAGCCGGTCGACAAAAGGTTTGTAGAACTCATCAATGACTTTGACCCAGTCCTTATCGCCCTGTTCAACCTTATCGAGATCCTCTTCCATTCCGGCCGTAAACTTCAAATCCATAATATTGGTGAAGTTATTGAGAAGAATGTCATTGACAGCCATACCGAGCTCAGTCGCGTGAAAAGCTCTCTTCTCAATCCGGACATATCCTCTTTCCCTGATCGTCTTGATGATCGGCGCATAGGTTGAAGGACGTCCGATCCCCTCTTTTTCCATAGCCTTGACCAGGCTGGCTTCGGAATACCGGGCCGGCGGCTTGGTAAACTGCTGCGTCTCCTGAAGGTTTTCCAGAACGAGAGCGGCACCGGCTTCCAGCGCGGGAAGCTTCTGATATTTATCTTCCTCTTTACCCTTCTGATCCGCCTTGTTTTCCCCGACCAGCACTGTGTATCCGTCGAATATTTCCACGCGGCCTTTGGCCTCGAAGATTCCTTTATCGGCGGAAATGGTAATGGTTGTAATATCGTATTCAGCGGGATTCATCTGCGAAGCGACAAAACGCTGCCAGATCAGTTCGTAGAGCCGGAACTGGTCTTTATCGAGATAGGGCTTCACATCCTCCGGCCTGTTGGCAACGGAAGAAGGCCTGATCGCCTCATGGGCTTCCTGGGCATTTTTCTTCGAAGAGTAGACATTGGCTTTCGCCGGAAGGTACTTCTCTCCGTAGGTATCGCTTATATAGTTTCTCACTTCCTCAATCGCCTCGGGAGCGATATTGGTAGAGTCTGTTCTCATATAGGTTATAAGACCGGTCAGGCCGCTTTCGAGCTCGATCCCTTCATAGAGCTTCTGGGCTACGGACATGGTCTTTGTCGTACCGAATCCGAGCTTCGTGCTGGCTGCCTGCTGCATGGTCGAAGTGATAAAAGGAGCACCGGCTTTACCTTTGGTCCGCTTTTTATCTACAGAGTCGACAGAGTAATCGGCTTTTCTGAGAATATCGGCGATTTCCTTTACCGGTTTCTCGCTCTGTGCAAAAGCTGAACCGAGGGCGAATTTCTTTCCGTCCCATTTTTTCAGGGCGGCTTCAAACGTATCGGACTTTTTACCTTCGGGGTGAACGGTCGCGCTGATCCTCCAGAATTCCTCGGGGACAAATGCGGCGATCTCACGCTCTCTTTCCACAACCATTCTCACAGCAACGGACTGAACCCGTCCCGCGCTGAGATTCTTGGCGACTTTTTTCCAGAGGAAAGGAGAGAGGCTGAATCCCACTAGCCTGTCGAGAACCCTTCGTCCCTGCTGGGCGTGAACGCGATCCATATTGATATCGCCGGGGTGTTCGATAGCGTCCTGAACGGCTTTTTTGGTTACTGCGGTATAAGTAACCCTTTTGACCGGTTTCTCCGTTTCGCCGATAATTTCTTTCAGATGCCAGGCAATGGCTTCCCCTTCCCGGTCGGGGTCGGGAGCCAGATAGATTTCATCCGCTTCCGAGGCAGCTTTCTGCAGCTCCTTTACGGTCTTTTCCTTACCTTTGATAATTGTATATTCCGGGTGGTAATTATTCTCGATATCTATTCCGAAAGCTTTCTTTCCGCGTCCGCTTTTCAGATCCCTGATATGACCTACCGAAGCTTTTACTGAAAAATCCCTTCCGAGAATTTTCTTTATGGTTTTTGCTTTCGCCGGACTTTCCACGATAAGAAGCTTTTTAACTTTCTTAGTTTTTTTTGTTGTTTTGGAAGCAGTTTCTGCCACATGCATCTCCAGAAATTGATTGAGGATAGATTTTCCCCATTTAAAAATGAATTGTTAAACAAGGATTTTAATGTTGTCAAGTTAATTTTACCCGTTTCTTCGCGTAAAACTTGTATACCCTCATTATATACAGTAGTCTCTGATCTATGGGATTTCGAGAAATATCGCTGAAAATGCCGACAGATTTTTCAGAGGAAGCGCTGGAGAAAGCTATATCGCGCTCTCTGAAAATCCGGGGCTTTACCTATAGAATAGAAAAGAAAAGCCTCGACGCGCGAAAGAAGGAAAACATACACTGGGTTGTGAAAGCAGCTGTATCCTCACCGGAACTGAAAGGGGGAGAAGAGCCGCTTCTCCCGGCGCTGGTAATTCCCTTCAGGGAAAGAGATAAAAGGATTGCCGTTATAGGCGCCGGCCCGGCCGGGTTCTTTGCCGCCTATGCCCTTCAGAAAGCCGGTTTTAAAGTTTCGCTTATAGAAAGGGGAAAAGATGTAGCCGCCCGGAAAAGGGATATAGATTCCTTTGAAAAATCAGGCCATTTCATCAGCGAAAGCAACTATGCCTTCGGTGAGGGAGGAGCCGGAACGTTTTCCGACGGGAAGCTGACCAGCCGGACAAAAAAAATATCTTCAGAAAAGAACTTTATTTTACAGACATACATAGAAGCGGGCGCTCCCGGAGAGATCGCTTACATGACTCACCCCCATCTGGGAAGCGATAATCTTCTCAGGATTACGGCCAATCTCCGGAAGATGTTTGAATCGGCAGGCGGCAGGATTCTCTTTGAATGCAGAGCCGATGATATGACCCTTTCCGGGAAAAAAGTTACGGCAGTTGAGACAACGGCAGGACCGATAGATGCCGACTATTTACTCTTCGCAACCGGGCACTCGTCCTATGAAACTTACCGTTTTCTTATAAGGAAGGGAATCGGTTACAGGAACAAAAACTTTGCCATAGGATCAAGGGTCGAACACCCCCAGGCCCTTATAAATGAAGCACAGTGGGGCTGCACTTCTTTGAAAGGGGTTAAAGCCGCGGAATACCGGTTGACCGATTCACCGCGAGAGGGAATTCCTGTGTATAGTTTCTGCATGTGCCCCGGCGGAAAGATCGTACCGGCGGCTCCCTACGGGGATGTGAATATCGTTAACGGAATGAGTCTTTACGAAAGGAATTCCCCCTTTGCCAACGCCGCCATTGTTGCGGGCATCAATCTGGAGAAACATCTCGGGAGAGAAACCGACCCTCTGGAATCTCTCGAATGGCTCGAACAGCTGGAAAAATCCTTTTTCCAAGGAGATTATCGCGCTCCCGCTTCCACAATTGCCGACTTCCTTGCAGGTAAAGGCGGTAGCGCTATCGGGGCGACCAGTTATCCTCTGGGCCTACGGGAAACGAACCTGGCCGCCATGCTTCCCGGAACCGTTAGCGAAGCGATGAAACGGGGACTGACCGATTTCTCCCGCAAACTGAAAGGCTTCGAAAAGGGAATTATCATGGGTCTGGAGAGCAAGACCTCGGCTGCCCTGCAGGTCCTCCGCGACCGGGACGGACTGGCTGAGGGATTTGAAAACCTCTATATCTGCGGAGAAGGCAGCGGGTATGCCGGAGGGATAATCAGTTCGGCGGCCGACGGATTGAGAGCGGCGCTGTCAATTATCGGGAAGGAATAAGCTCGGAGCCTTATTCCCGACGGTCTTTTTACTTCACAGCCCGGATAATGGCGAATTTTTTATTCGTCCTGAAAACAGAAACCTTTGAAAATAGCCTGCCCAGGCTTTTTTCATATCCCAGATGCCTGTTGGCGATAACAAAAAGCTCCCCGCCCCTCTTCAGCACTTCGCGGCTTTGGGAAAACATTTTCAAAGCCGTTGAGGTACTCAGGCTGTGGTTATCGTGAAAGGGAGGGTTGCAGAGGACCAGGTCGGCCTGATCGGGCTCGACGCCTTCAAGCCCGTCGGTCACCATAAATTCAGCTCTGTCTCCATAATCGTTTCTTTCAAAAGACTCCCGGGCCGACCGGACAGCCAGCCGCGATTCATCGGTACAGAGAAATGAGGCTTCCGGCCAGAGTTCCGCGGCTTTCAGCGCGAGGACGCCGTCACCACATGCCACATCGACAATCCTCTGGGGAACCGAAGCCGGTTCGGGCATATTCCCGATCATAAAAGCCGAACCGGGATCGAGCCGCCCGAATGCGAACAGATTGGGATAATTCACCAGGGTCGATGAAAGACCTTCCGGTTTGTATTCAACAGGGAAGGTTTCGCCGGCAGATGATCCGTCGGGATTTCGGGCCGGGCTTTTCTCCGGAGAGCCTTCTGTATGAGTAAGGGTTTCCCTTTCAGTCCTTGAAACGGATCCCTCCACCAGCCTGGCTTTCTTCCAGGCAAGCGAGGTCTTTGCGCCCGGCAGAAAGCTCTCGAAAAGAGAGACTGTAGACCTGTGAATATTCCGAGCCATATCTCCGGCCAGGATCTTTGTTCCCTCGGGCAGTTGACGACTCAGCCTCTGCAGGATGAATTCGAGAAAATTCAGGCTTTTGGGGTTTTTCAACAGAACCAGATCAATGGAGCCGGGGAGATGATCTTCAGGAGAGAGAAAAACAACAGTATTTTCATCAATCCCGTTCTCCCGGAGGTTGCGTCTGATGTGTTTCTCTGCGCAAAAAGAATCGTTCCAGCAGTAGACCTTGAACTTTCCTGTCAGGGGAACTGTCAACGCGCCGAAGCTATCATTCACAATAAGGAGATGACTCCCCTCTTCCGTTCCGTCTTCACTCATCTTTTCAAGCATATACTGATCGGCGCTGTTCCAGGCCTGCAGAGAGCGGTTCCGCTCTTCAGGACCGCGGGACAGAGTCAGTGATCCGTAAGCCGATTCGAAGAGGATCTGATCCATCTATCCCCGGAACCTCATAGCGGCAATGGACTTTATAGACGCAAGCCCTTCGCTCAAAGAACCAAAAACCTTGTTTTCATCAGCGATCAGACGTTCTAACTCCCTGGCTGTTTCCTCAAATAGTTCACGGTATTTTTTAAAGGCGAATTTCCGCACGACCTGAAGGAGACGTCTACCATAGCGGTTTCTCATTTTCTCTTCCCGGCTCTGCCGCATGAGATTTATCAGAACGCGGGCCTCTTCCTGATTGTCGCCGCAAAGCGAGTCTTCCAGAAGGGAGAACAGGGTTTCGAGTTGTCTGTCTGATAGAACTTCCAGAGTCTCAGTTGAAGGCATATCCCTGAAAACATAATACTCCCGGGTTCCCAGGAGAAATGATCCGTCCTGACTGGGCGAGAGGTCGACCGATTGATTGCGGCAGGGAAAATTTGTCTTCATTTTCTCCGGATGGAAAGGCCGTCTGAGCAGCGTTATCAGCTTCCGCTCGAGCAGAAAGCGCTCAACCTTCTTCCGGTCGCTTTTCCCCGGTTTTTCCTTTCGGTCCAGAACGAGGAGCAGCTCCATATTGTAGTTCTGCCGACTCAGGCTCTGTTTTCCGCCGCGGTAGAGAATGTAGTCGCGGCAGTAGAGTTCCGTCCGCCCCTGATTCTCCATAATATCGTAGAGCTCTCCGAAGGGGATTATCCCCTCGGTGTTGTAACTGAGCATGATATAGCGCGAATCAATGGAGTCCAGAAGTCCCGAAAAGGCTCCGGGGGCATCCTTCCGGTAACAGAAAGGGCTGCGGGTCTGGATCCAGTCTTTCCTTATTCCCGCTTTCTCCACAAAGCGGCCGTCGTCTTTCCTGTCTCCCGAAACAGGCGGTTTGTCCCAGAGAGCCACTGTATTGAGCATAAAATAGTTACTGCCGTACTGATGGCTGTTGTAGGGAGGATCGAGATAGGTCATATGGGAACTGTTTTGCGAAACGAAATCCGCAGCATCCAGGTTTTCGATAATCATTTTTTCAGAAGAATCAACGAGATGGGGGATTTCCATCTCCATAGGGGCCAGAATCCGGGTCAGAGCGTCCTTGCCGTGCCCCCCGAACCCCTTGTGGCAGGCTTTGAAAACGCCCGATGTATTGGCATGGGTCGACACCTCGTAGAGAAGGCTGGCCAGAAGAATGTATTTCTCCTTCAATTGCTTTTCATCGAGATCCCAACCGCTATACCTCTCCTCGATCCAGGTCCTGGCCCGGTCGATAAAAAGGGCGTTTTCCGTCGTGTAGAAGAGTCGCTCGGTATGGTAGTCGGCTTCTTCGGTGTTTTCCGGAGCGTAATGCCGACTGATATAGGGATCGGAAGGTTCGCCGTCAAGGTGATTGATCTCACGGAAGACCTTCTCCACCCCTCCGTACTCTCCGAAGAGGTTTTTCAGGTCGCTTTTATTGATACCGATATAGCAGCTGTTGACGATTTTCGAATAGGGTTCCCAGTCGTTGGCCAGTACGGAGTAACCCATTTTTCTTGCCAGTCTGGCCACGGCGCCGCTTCCCGCGAAGGGATCGGAAAAAACGGTCCTGTCTCCTTTATTTTCCAGAGAGGAAAACACAGTCCCGAGAAAACCGAGAAGAGAACGCTTGTTGCCGATATAAGCAATCAGCTGTTTCGTAAGGTAGGGATCAGTCTCCTTCTCCTCACTGACGGGAATAGGATGCCACATGTTTTTCAGTTTCAAAGACTTCGACCAGAGACAGAGCTGCCGGTTCGATGTCGAGGCGTTTCTCCATTTCAATAAAAATATATTCAGCTATGCGCTCGGCGCTGGGATTACCATCGGAAAAGAAGGGGACATCATTGAGATTGCAGTGATCAAGCTCCTTAAAAACATCCTTTAAAGCGCTTTTAAGAATTCCGAAATCGCAGAGCATCCCCCCCTCATCGAGTTCGGTCCCCTTTACGGTGACTCTTACTTTATAATTATGGCCGTGAAGATTCTCACATTTGCCGTGAAAATTTACCAGAAAATGGGCTGCGGCGAACCACTCTTCCACCCTTGCTGTGTACATGAATTCCTCACTTGAAGAAAATTTATACTATTGATACCATAGGCCAATGAAAAATAAAAGATTGTCGGAGCTATTGAGCGATATAAATGTACTGAAACTGACCGGTCCGGCGGACTGTACCATATCCTCCCTGGCCTACGATTCACGGGAAGTGGAAAAAGGGACCATGTTTTTCGCCCTGAAGGGCATTCACACCGATGGACATAAATACATTGAAAAGGCCATAGCTTCCGGAGCCGCCGCCATTGTCCATTCCGACGATCCGGATACCTATCATAAAGATATAACCTATGTAAAAGTGGAAGACTGCCGGCGCGCCATGTCGCCCCTCTCCTCGGCTTTTTACGACCACCCCTCCAGGAAACTGAAAGTGGTGGGCATAACAGGAACCGACGGCAAGAGCAGCACTGTCTCCATGATTCATCAGTTGCTGGAGCTATGCGGCAGAAAAGCCGGATTTTATTCCACGGTTAACTATAAAACGGGAGATTCGGTTGCCAAAGCGGCCATCCGCCAATCCTCTCCCGAAGCCCCCACTCTCCACCGTCTTTTAAGAGAAATGGTTGAAAACGGGAAGGAATTCGCCGTTATCGAATCGACCTCGCACGGACTGTCCTATCGGACGAGCCGTCTGGCTGATGTGGACTTCAACGGGGCTGTTTTTACAAACGTCACTCATGAGCACCTGGAATTTCACGGTTCTCTGGAACAGTATCGCAGCGACAAAGCCAACCTCTTCCGCATGGCGAAGGATTTTGCCGTCATCAATAGAGATGATGAAAACTACAGGGTATTCGAAGAAGCTTCCCCGGCGCCGGTAAAACTCTTTTACAGCACCGTATCGGAAGAAGCCGATTATTATGCGGCTGATGCCCGTCCCGATTCGAAAGGGACCAACTTCACGCTTTATAAAGCCGGCAAAGCCTTTCCCCTGCGGCTCAATATTCCCGGACTGATCAATATAGAAAACACCATGGCCGCCCTGGCCGCTGTCGAACAGATCTCCGGGATAGATTTTGCAACTATTTTAAAAGCTGTTCCGGAGCTGAAAAGCGTTAAAGGCCGCATGGCACATATTGAAGGCTCCCAGCCTTTTGACGTCTATGTGGACTATGCCCATACTCCGGGAGCCTACGAAAAAGTTTTTCCCCTTTTCCGCAAGGCGGCACGCAATAAACTCATAACACTCTTCGGGTCGGGCGGTGAGCGGGATACGGAAAAAAGACCGATCCAGGGACGAATTGCCGATTCTTTCAGCGACATCATCATTGTCACCGACGAAGACCCCAGGCTGGAAGACAGCATGACCATAATCAGGGAAATCCGATCGGGTATAAAGAACAAGACCGAAGGAAAAGATCTGTTTTTGATACCCGACCGCAGAGAAGCTATCAGAAAAGCTCTTGAGCTGGCCGGCAAAGGCGATATGGTTATAACCCTGGGAAAAGGCCATGAAGGGAGTATCGAATACGCTGACGGTCACCACCCCTGGGATGAAATTTCAGTGGTCGAAGAACTGTTGAAAGAGATGGGATACCGTTGAATCCCCTCATTTTGATTGTTTTTACTTGACCAATCCCCAATTGGGTCTATAATCATATTAGTTGGTTTTAAAACCAACTGAAATAACCGTTCTTTCAGAGATAGTTTGACTGAACAAATAAGATAAAAAATATGGCAGTTAAAATAACAAAGATAATAAACACATCCAATGTGCTCAAGACCATCTGGAGCAACCAGGGAATCAGCCGGATCGATATAGCCAAAAAGCTGAAACTGGACAAATCGACAGTTACGGTCATCGTCAACAATCTGATCGAAAAAAACTATGTGATGGAGATAGAAGAAGGTGAAGCCGGGCCCAAAGGGGGAAGAAAACCGGTCAAGCTCAAAATCAACAAGCTTTTCGGTTCTGTCGCGGGTATCGAAATGCATCCCAACTTCTATCAGGCCGTTCTTATCGACCTGGAAGGAGATGTCATAACATCGGTTTACCGAAAAGTTTCCATCAATCAGGATAATTTTCTGAAACACTACTTCGATATTATCGAAGATCTGTGTAACTCGGAAAAAGAAAATCCCCCCCTTCTCGGGACGGGAATCGGAACCACCGGTATCGTCGATTCCGATACGGGAACAATACTCCAGTCCATCCCTCTCAATGTGGAAAATTTTCCAGTGCAGAAAGAAATACAGGTGAATTCAGAAACGCCGATCACGGTGGAAAATGACGCCAATGCCTGCTGCTGGGGAGAAATGGTTTTTCACAGAGGGCGCTCTCTTAAGAATTTTCTCTTCGTTCTCGTGGAATTCCATGGTAACGACTCCATGAACGAGGATACCACCCATGGAATATCTGTCGGAATAGGCTTCGTCTTTAACGGCAAACTCCATTACGGGCAGAACCATTCAGCCGGAGAGTTCCGGAGTATTGAAGGCTCCGATAACAAACTCAGCCAGTTTTCCATCGCCGATGAAGATTCGTTTCTGGTTGAAGAAAAAGAGGAAGTTTTCGACCGGTTCGCTCTTGAGCTGTCTAAGCATCTGGCCTTTCTGGTTAACACCTTGAACCTGAACCATATTTTCCTGGGCGGAGATATCGAAAAACACAAAAACCGCTTTACACCTGTTCTGAAAGACTGCATACAGCAGAACTGGGCTTACAAAGATGTGGACAAGTGCGACATACACTATTCTTCTTTCGGGAAATCGGCTGTGGCTTACGGAGCGGCGGGAATGATGCTCAACAGGCTTTTCGCCAATAGAGAACTGATCCACAATCTTTACAAATAATAAACCATAAAAAGAGATAGAAGCCGAACCGTATCGGCATAGGGATTCTAAAAGCTGAATTCCGGCAGTCCGCTGAAAAGGAAACCGACAATTACTCCGAGAATCGTTCCCGCGAGAACCTGGGGATAGGTATGGCCGAGCAGAGTTTTAAGAGCCTTCTCGTTTTTTCCCTCCTCCAGGAGATGGGATAGTTCGGCGACAAGATTGTTCAGGATAACAGCATGTTCGCCCGCGGCCCGACGGACACCCGTGGCATCGTGTATAACCAGAGATCCGAATACGATACAGATTGCGAAAGAAGGACTTCCGACACCGTACAATATGCCGCAGGTCGTTGTCAGAGCGGCCACGGTCGCCGAATGACTGGAGGGCATGCCTCCTGTCTCTTTAATGCGCTGCAGGTCTATCCGCCGCTCGAATATCAGAATGATAACAACCTTGAGGATCTGTGCGATTACCATGGCCCAGAAGGCGGACCAAATCATTTTATTGGCAAAAAATTCCATGGACTAATCATATCAGAATGAATACATATGGGAAAGCAAAGCCTTTGCGTGTATAATCAATTACTATGAAAAATGAACTGATTCTTCTCTACGGCGGACGGAGCGGAGAGCACGAAGTCTCTCTCCGGTCAGCCGCATCGGTCTACAATCACCTCGATAAACAGCGATACAACGTGACGCTTATAGCCCTTTCAAAAGAGGGTCTCTGGTATGTTCAGGATAATCCATCTGAGGAATGCGAAACTCTTCCCCTCGCAGAGGAGACAGACAGACTTGTCAGCCTCCTGCCCATGCAGGGACTTCTGTGCAGAGGAGAAATTATCAAGCCCTATGCGGTTTTCCCTGTCATACATGGAACTTTCGGAGAAGACGGAACCCTTCAGGGGCTCATGGAGATGTGCGGTTTCCCCTATGCCGGAGCGACAACAGGCGGCAGTTATCTGGGTATGGATAAGGAGATGGCTAAAATTATCTGGAAAAGCCATGGAATCGATATCATCCCCTTCAGGACAGTGAGGAAATTCGAATATAACGAAAAAGAGCGGGAGGCAGTTAACGGGAAACTGGTCGATGAACTGGGTCTTCCCCTTTTTGTCAAGCCGGCCATGGCCGGATCCTCCCTCGGCGTATCGCGGGTCGAAGGGAAAGACCAGCTGGAGGAAGCCATTCTTTTCGCTCTTCAATTCGACACGAAGGCCATTGTTGAGAGGGCCGTAAAAGGGAAAGAGGTAGAATGCTCTGTAATCGGAAACCATGAGACCAGCGCCTTTCCTCCGGGAGAAATCGCCCCGACCCACGCATTTTATGATTACGAAGCCAAGTACATAGACCCCGACGGTGCCCTCCTCATCATTCCCGCGGAACTGGAAGAGAAAACAGCTGAGAGTCTGAAATCAATAGCCCGGAAAGCCTATGAAGTTCTGGATCTGAGAGGTTTTGCCCGTGTCGATTTCTTTGTGGAGGAAAAGGGAAGAATTATCCTCAATGAAGTGAATACCATTCCGGGATTTACGAGCATCAGCATGTTTTCCATGATGTGCGACGTGGGAGGACTCCCCTACGGAGAATTGCTCGACCGGTTGATAGAACTGGCCCGTGAGCAGTTTGCCGAACGGTCATCATTAAAATTTTCTCTGAATTGATACAGAAAGACAGGAAGAAAAAATCCCCCTGTCTTTCCCTGATTAAAACTTGTAATTATAGGCCAGAGCTATACGGTGAAATTTCGTGTAAGTCGCTTCATAAGCTCTATTCTGGTAATATTCGTTGAAAATCGTATCATCCGTGTAATCCCGTCCTGTTTTGAACTGAACGAGAACTGCCAGGCTGTGATGATCATTAAATGAGAAATTCATAAGCGGACCGAATGTCACGGCTATAAAATCCGACCCCCATCCGTTATCTGCAGTTGTACTGACATCGCCATCGGGCCCCGCCATTGGGGAGAGAAGACTGTTTGAACCGAGGAACTGGCTTGTTTCCACGAGAAAGCCGACAGTATCGATAACCAGCGGCATCTGATAACCGAGAAAATAAGTGCCCTCATATTCCCATCCGTTCAGGTTCTCACCATCATCGGCCAGCCACTGCCAGGGGCCGGGATTTCCAGTGCCGTCATCCTGAGCGTGGTCGGAAGAAAACCAGCTGTATTTAAATTTCCCGTTGATCTGGGTTACCACATGATTCCACTCTCCGGGAACCAGCGCGGCAAGATCGAACTGAAAAGTAGCGGAAGAGAAAAGCTCCGTTACCGCACCGGGAAAAGAATCGGTCATAATCTGTCCATTGACATTATCTCCCACGCCGTTGAAAATGGCGGCATTCCATCCCGTTCCGATCAGTCCCCCGATATTGAAGTTGAGGAAAGCTATGGGCGTTATGGTCACCGATGCTCTTCCGTACAGCGCGACGGGAGCTACATAGAGATCGAGATTGACAGTAGCGTTATTATCGGCGATGAGCGCGTTATCGCCCTGGAGAAAGGGCAATTTGATCCGGTGCTTCAGATAGGTCTGGAGCTCGACGGAGCCCCATCCCGAACCGAGAGTGCGCTTCTCATCTTGCGTAAGTGTGGCGCCGTAATCATCAGCCGCATAGGAAAACCCGACGGGAGCCGAAACAGGAGAATAGGATAAGGGAAGAAAACCCCCGTCCTGTCCCCAGCCCTGGTTATTGTCGAAATAATAGGCGAACTCCGCTCCGATTGAAGTGGTGTGTTCAATACCTTCTGCAGAAAGAGAGAATAAAACTCCCGCGAACAGGAGAATAGGCAAAGCCTTCCGGTAAAGTTTCATAGTGACCTCGTTTTAATTAGTTACACTATATAATAAATGGCATTACCGATTTTTAAAAGGCAGAGAAATTAAAATTATCGCCCCTTTCCCTTCCGGCGATGCAGCCCTGATCTTCCCGCCATGGAGTCTGATTATTTCGCGGCTGATTGCCAGCCCCAGACCTGATCCGCCGTGATTCCGGTTTCTGCCGCTATCGGTCCGATAAAATCTTTCAAAAATTTTTTCCAGATCCTCCGGAGGGATTCCCGGACCGCTATCCTCGATTTCAATAGTAAGGTTTTTCCCATCCATATGACTTCTGATTTCTATAAAGCCACCTTCGGGTGTATGGCGGAAAGCATTGGCCAGAACATTGGCGAAAACCTGTTTCAGTTTCTGATAATCTCCCGATAAGGGCTCTGATGTCCCCTCCAGCCTGTTTCTCAATTCGATCCGGGATTTCTCAGCACCGGCAGTAAAAACCTTCAGGACATTATCGAGAAGAGCTTCCGGATCGATCTCTTCCAGATTCAGATTCATGGTTCCCGATTCAGCGCTGGAAAGCAGCTGCAGTTCCTCGATAAGCCTGGAAAGCACCAGAGTTTCATCATATATGCCGCGAAGCCGCTCTTCATCAGCCTTATACAATCCGTCCAGAATCATTTCCAGATTCCCCTGAATCAAACTGACCGGAGTCCTGAGCTCATGAGCTGAATCGGCTATGATCTGCTTCCTCCACCTATCGTTCTTTTCGAGGGTCTGAACCATTTCGTTGAAAGACCCTGAGAGCTCTGAGAGTTCGTCATGGCCCCAAACGCTCACCCGTGTGGAAAGATCGCCGCCCCGGACCTTTTGAGCTGCC
Organism: Spirochaeta isovalerica; assembly: GCF_014207565.1. NCBI lineage: Bacteria > Pseudomonadati > Spirochaetota > Spirochaetia > Spirochaetales > Spirochaetaceae > Spirochaeta > Spirochaeta isovalerica. The sequence goes on from NZ_JACHGJ010000007.1 coordinate 138,851, forward strand.
AGGGACATCTGGGAGACCGGTCCTGACAGCCGCGAAGCTATAAGCCATGAGGCGATAATAGATGCGGTCAGTATGAGCAGCGATACGGCCAGAATAACGACCATGGTCTTGTTGAGAAAAATCTGTTCGCTGACTGTCAGCCCCTGATGAATCATCGTTCCGACCAGCAAATATCCCACTGTCCGGTTATTCACAATAATCTTACTGGCTTTTTCCAGCTCGTCGCGGGAATAGCGGTCTCTGTCTTCAGATATCTGTGGGTCTGTGTTGATCAGAACGCGGCCGGAGCTGTCCGTCAGGATAATATGGGGCAGCATACCGCCGGTTCTGCCTCCCGGACCGGGATTGCGGCCCATCATCCCCCGCATCTGACTGGTGCGGTTCAGAGGGAAAAGGAGAATTGACTCCACGCCGTCCCAGCTGCCTGTTCCTGTATAATATTCTTCGAGAGGAATGGTCATGGATCGGGCGATATCTATGTCGTTCTGTTCTGCAAAAGAACGGTAGCCCGTCCGGGTCGTAATATTGATGATCGTAACCATTAATATGGTTCCGATTACGATGATAAGGGAAAAAGAGATCATGATACGGGTTCGAAGCCTGAACATATCAGCCGGTCTCCTCGGCGAAGCGGTATCCCGTTCCCCAGACCGTTTCTATATATTCCGGTTTGGAAGGAGTCCTCTCCACGGCTTTCCTGATGTTTTTGATATGTACATCTATGGTTCTCTCGTAGCCTTCGAAAGCATCCTCCTGAAAGGCGTTTAACAATTGCATTCTCGTAAAAACCCGTCCCGGATGAGAGATGAGAAGCTTGAAAATCTCAAACTGGACCGATGTGAGATCAAGTCGCTCTCCGTCGCGGTAGACCGACATTTTTTCGCTGTCCAGACGGATATCCTTTACAGTTATGACCGAAGGAGTCTTCTCATCTTCCTCAGCGCTCTGAGACTTGTCGGCTCTTCTCAGGACAGCGCGGATTCTGGCGGCCAGCTCTTTCAAACTGAAAGGCTTGACGATATAATCATCAGCCCCAACATCCAGCCCCATGAGCTTGTCCGCTTCCTCGGCACGGGCCGTTACCATAATGATGGGAACATCTGTCTTTTCCCGGATGCGTCGCGTGCTGTCGAAACCGTCCAGTCCCGGCATCATAATATCCAGTATGATGAGATCGGGGTTTTCCGTGACAGTCCGGGTGATAGCATCGATACCGTCAACAGCAGTGACAGTTTCATAACCAACTGCTTCAAGGTAGTCGCAGATCATTTTTCTGATTTTTTCTTCGTCATCGGCTACAAGAATTTTTTTCATATTATCTCTATTGTACTATAAAAACCGGGCCCGGTCACAATCATACGATTGCGGCTCTATGCATCCGGAGCCCCCGCATCGGGGAGTCCGGACTATTTATATATGATCAGATGAATTACTGAAATCTGCGGCCGCCCATCATGGCGCCGCCTCTGGATCCGCGTCCGCCCATGTTGCCGCCGAAACCGCCTCTTCCGGCCATGGGGCCGCCATAAGCGGATCCGTCCATGGGATGATCGATTTCAATCTCTTCACCATTAATGACAGCTTTGGTAACCATAAGGGTCTGTTCGGCATCATCCCACTGGAGGGGAGGTCCGGGCATCAGATATCCTTCGAGCGAAACGTTCATTCCGTCAGTCAGCTCCAGATCATCAAGATATGCCCAGGGGGCCATAACCGTGTACTTTGTTCCTTCGCTTTCAATGTAGGGGAGTTCTCCGTTCACAAGTGAAAGAGCCCCGGTGACCGATACCGTATCAAGTGAATCGAAGTATTCCTGCCTGGCGGCATCTCTATCTTCAATCCACTTTGCAGCGTCTTCATCGCTGTAACGGTAACCGCCCATCATTCCGGGGCCCCTGCCATAGTACTGAACGTCATCATTATCCTGTTTCCCTTCGGCTGATAAAAACATCACCGAACCCGCAATCATCAGTAAAACCAGAAATTCTTTTTTCATTTGAAACTCCTTCAAAGTTATTTTCTGATTTAGAAATTAACCGGAAAATGTGAACCAAATGTAAACGAACTCGGTTTCTTCTATGAAGCTTTCCGTTCTTTGGAGCGCTTATAGAGAATTTTTCTGATGCTGTCGGACGAAAGATTGAAATGGTCAGCGAGATCATCGATTTTCCAGCCGGAGTTCTTCATTTTGCGAATGCTGTTATTCCGGTGTTCGAGTTTCTCTCTGGTGCCGTTCTTTTCTCCCCAGGACAGACGTTGATCCGCCAGTCCGGGAATATAAATTTGCGCACCCTGGACATACTTCTGTATCTCTCGGATAAGTTCAGCCGGAAGATGCTCTTCCGCTTTTATGTATGACATATTGTTTTTCCTCATTTTTAATCACAAAAGCGACTGCCTTGACCTGAATGAGGAGAGGTGAAAAGTTTACTATTAACCTTTCCTTTTCAGGACAGGCAGATCCATACCTGCGCAGTAGCTACTTTTATTCGAGTTATGATCATTTAATAAACCTCCATTAGTGAATAGATTACTGAATACTATAGTGCATTCAAAAAGATTTGTAAAAGAGAAAGATCGATTATAACGAACTTTACCTATAAAAATTGGGTAAAAATAAACTTTCCCTATCGAAAGACCGAAAGCGGGGATATGGTTAAGACACCGGAAAAGAAGAATTAAGTCGGTTTTGCATCCGGTGCCGAATCGGCGGGGAGGTGATTGATGATTGACATTAATGCGGCGGGTAAATCCGCTTAGGACGAAGGGGACTCCGGTCCCCTTTTATTCTCATCGATCCTTGCGGGAAACTCCAGTTCGAACCATGTTCCCTCACCGACCGTGCTGGTGCAGCTGATCTGTCCGCCGAGAGACTGCGTTACCAGATTGTAGACAATATTCATGCCCAGGCCGCTTCCTCCCGTACCGCGGCGGGTCGTAAAGAAGGGATCGAATATCCTCTTCAGATTGTCTTCGGAAATGCCCTTCCCCGTATCGCTGAAAATAATCAGGACGTTCTCATCCGCTTTCTTAACGTCAATTTTGATACGGCCGCTCTCCAGCCCTTCGAATCCGTGAGTTATGGAATTCATAATCAGATTCGTCAGAATCTGGGACAAAGCACCGGGATATGTTGTGACTTGAAAATCTTCAGGACAGATGACTTCGACTGTAAAGGGTGTGCGGCGCAGCTGAGCGTGCAGACTCATAAGAACTTCATCGATATACCGGCTGATAGAGAATGTTCTAATCTCCCGGCTCGATTGGTCCACTGCGACCTGCTTGAAGCTTTGAATGAGGTTGGAAGCCCTTTTCATGTTGGAGAGGATCATCGCCGAGCTCTCCCGGCTGAGTTTGATAAAACGGTCAAAATCCCGCTTTGACGCTTTATTTTCCAGATAGAGCTGATCGAATTCCTTTATAGCCTCTTCCAGATGAGATGCTGCCGTAACCCCGATTCCGACAGGCGTGTTGATTTCATGAGCCACACCCGCCACCAGACCGCCGAGAGCGGCCATTTTTTCCGCTTCCACAAGCTTCTTCTGAGCATGCTTCAGATGTTCCAGAGAGATCTCCAGCTCCATCGTTCTGTCGGCGACAAGATCTTCCAGGTGGTCCCGGTGGCTGGTCAACTCCCGGTTGGCTTCATGGAGACTTTTTTCCGCTTCTTTCAACCTGCTGATATCATAGCCGAATCCCAGGTATCCGGTTATCTTACCTTCGCCGTCTTTACGGGAAAAGCTGTTCCAGACAATGGTTCTCTTATCACCGTTTTTTGCCGTCAGGATCATTTCATAATCAACGACAACCCCGTCCACCGAATCCTTCAGCAGCCGGCGCACCTGTTCAAACTCTTCGCGGGGATAAAAAAGTTTCCAGAAGTTTTTTCCGATTATCTCTTCTTCCCTGTACCCGGTAATCTTCTCGATAACAGGGTTGATGAAAACGACAGTTCCTTCATTATCCAGTCCGCAGATGAGACTCGGGGAATTGTTGATTATCCGCTGAACATAGCTCTTCTCCCTGAGTAGCTCTTTCTCGTGTTTCCTCACTTTCCGCTCAGCCCTCCGGGACAGCATCAGCCCGTAGAGAACGGCCAGAAAGGCAATTACAAACAGAATGAATCCAGCGGAGATCATTATAAGGATATTTTTATAACGCTCGAAGAAACTGTCGGGGTGATAAAAGACGGCTGCATCATCAGGGAGCGAGAGGCGGCTGATCCCTCTTCTCTCCAGTTCTCTGTAATCGAACTGGAGAGAAACCGGAGTTTCGTATTCTACGGGAATCAACTCGGTCTCCACTCCCTTAAGGGACAGCAAAGCCATTTCCGCGACCTCAGTCCCCTGCTGGTAGGCGTCGACCAGGTAACCGCCGACAATACCGTTCCCCAGTTGAAATGTCCAGGTACCGTAAACAGGAACCGCCGATGCTTCGGAAATGATGCGGACGTTTTCATCGAATTCAAAAAAGGTTCCCTCCGCATCTCTCGCGAAAACGGTCAGAATGACGACAGTTCCCTCCGGAAGTGCCGCTAGCTTTTCCCTGAGAGCTTTCATGGTAACGCTGTGAATGAGTTCGAGTGGAGTTTCATCGCTTTTTCTCCGGTTTATGATATTCCCGACCTCGCTGTTGATTTTCAAACCCGTCGCCGTATCATCGGAAATGATGAGAATTTTATCCACATCTTTATGAATCGTCTCGATAAGGCTGATGTTCCTAGCTATATCTGCCCGCTCATTGACTCCCGTTACATTCTTCATTCCCGCCAGATCATTGACGTTCAGATAATTATATCCGCAGAAGAAGAAAGGGACGCCTGGAAAAACGGCCGCGCCTTTCTCCCGGAAATAGTTAAAGGCGTTATTATCAGAAGCGATGACGGCATCGTAGGAGTAGGAACTGTGCTTGAGTGCGATAAGATCTGTAAGGTGATTGAAGTACTGATCGTCGAAAAATCGCTTTGTGTCGAGGTATTCCACATGAAGGTCGATATTCTCATCCCGGAAAGTATCTTCTATTCCCCTGGTTATATCATCAGTCCAGAGATAGCCTTTATGATAGGAATTCAAAAGCAGGATATGGAATGAATCCTCACTCCATAAAGGTGCATTTATGAGAATGGCTGATAGAAGAGTGGCGATGTATATTCCTAACCTCAATGATACTCCTTGCTCTGATACTATATATTTTCGGCCAAAGAGTCCGGTATTTAAAGTGCGACTATATTTGACTAGTCCGCATTTACCGGTTTAAATACAAGAGTAATGGAAAGCGGCATACTGATATTCAACAGGAAATTGAGGAAATGGGTTCTTTTCTCCATGATCCTTCTCTGCAATTTCGCTATTCTATTTCTCTTTCTGCTGGGAAGAGGGAATTTCAATCTCCCCGACAGCTGGCAAATGCAGTTTCTGGCCATTCTGATCGCCAACCTGATTTCCTCTCTCGTCATTTTCATCATACCGGCGAAAGGGACTTTTCTGGCGTTTATCTATATGTTCCAGCTGGGCTGCAAATATCTGATGACCAAGCCCTTCAGCCAGAACATCTGGTTCGAGTTTTTTCTGCTGCTGATTATGATGCTCGAAGGAATCCATCTGTTATCCACTGCGGAGCTGACGTTTCTATCCTTCATTCTGATGATGACGACTCTGCTGACGGATCACAACGACACCTTATGGGGCATGGAACCGGTGCCCCGAACCTGGGAGCTGAAACTGTCCCTGTTCATTCTCATTCTCATTATAGCCGGTCTGAGCATTATCATAAAAATCGCCTATGATCTGCTGATCGCCCATAAGGAAGTGATCAACAACCAGAAGCTGGTTATACGGAAACTGACGACAGCCAACCAGGGCCTTCAGCAGTACGCCAATCTGGCGGAAGAGAAAAGCATCATTAACGAAAGACTGAAAATGACAAGGGAAATCCACGACACAGTAGGTTATACACTGACCAATCTGCTCATGATGCTCGAAGCCAGCACGGACCTGATAAAAACCGATCCGGTTAAGCTGGAAAAACTGCTCCATCAGGCTCTCGGGATCATCAAAACGGGCCATGAGGACATCCGCCAGGCTTTGAGGGTTCTGAGAAACACGAAACTGAAAAAGTCGGGAAGCATAGAAGCGATAAAAAACCTGACCGACATTTTCCGCGAATCGACCGGCGTCGAAGTGCGCGTCGAGTACGGGAATCTTCCCCGGGCACTGGGGCGGAATGTGGACCATACGATCTACCGTTTCCTCCAGGAGGGGATGACCAACGCCCTGACCCACGGGGACGCGAAAAATATAGATATACATTTCTGGCTTAACGATAATATAATCCATATCAATGTGGAAGACGACGGCAGGGGAAGCCTGAACATCGAGCAGGGGATCGGATTGAAAGGGATGTCCGAACGGCTGGCTGAAGTGGGCGGCACCCTCGATTACGGCAATACCTACCTCGGTTTTTCCCTCAGCGCCAAAATTCCCTGGGAGAACGATGACTAAAACAAAAATTCTCATTGTAGATGATCAGCTGCTCTTCGCCGAAAGCCTGAAGACCGTGCTGGAAACCAGAAGCGACGACCTGGAAGTGGTCAGTATCGCCGCCAACGGAAAGGAAGCTGTCCATATGGCGGAGATACACAGTCCCCGCATCATCCTTATGGATATCCGCATGCCGGAGATGAACGGCGTGGAAGCGTTAAAAATCATCAAAGAAAAACATCCGTCTATCATCGTCATCATGCTGACGACTTTCGACGATGACAATTACATTCACAATGCTCTTAAAAACGGCGCCACCGGCTATCTGCTGAAAAACACTCCGCCGGAAAAGCTCATTTCTTCGATCAGAGCGGCTGAAAGCGGACTGGTGCTTATCTCCCCTTCCATAATCGAACATCTCACCCATGACTCCCCTCTTCCCGAATTACCGAAAGAGAAACCCGCCTGGATGTCGGAACTGAGCAACAGGGAAAAACAGGTTTTGAAACTGATCACGGGCGGGATGAATAACAGGGAAATCGCCGATGAACTGTTTATAGCCGAACAGACGGTGAAAAATCATGTGAGCCTGATATATTCCAAACTCGGAACACATGACAGAATGCAGGCTATCAGAATCGCCAGGGACTTTATCTGAAAATTCAGTACTAAAACCGGTACTTCCGTACCTTCTTTTACCGTGAAAACAGCTTGATAATAGATCAAGAACATTAAAAATGTAAAAGGAGTTACTATGGAACTTGTAAAAAGAAGTATCCTGACAATGCTCGTTCTGCTTCTGGCCGGATCAATGGCTTTTGCCGGTGGGCAGCAGGGATCATCAGAAGGTGACGGCGAAAAGGTGAAACTGGTATTCACCAGCTGGAGAACCGAAGACATCGAAAGAATGAACCGGATCAATTCCCAGTTCACAAAAGAAAACCCCAATATCGTCATCGATTTCCAGCCCGTTAAAGATACGGAATACGATGCGCAGCTGAAACAGTCTCTCGCTGCAGGTGTCGGCGCGGACATAATCTTTCTCCGGTCCTATGATTCCGGGTATCAGATTTACAAAACCGACTCTCTTATGGAACTCAATTCCATGTTGCCCGAACTGAAGGATTTCCCCTCGGCAGCCGTTGCGGCATGGGCGACTCCCGATAAGGTAAGCTACGCCATCCCCGCGGCCGGCGTTGTGCACGGTGTTTACTACCGCAAGAGCATCTTCGACAAATACGGACTGAAAGTTCCCGCCACATGGGACGAGTTCATGACAGTTTGCGAAACTCTCAAAGCCGGCGGTGAAACAGTATTCGCTCAGGGAACAAAAGACAACTGGATGCTTTACGAAGTTATGTACTCCGGACTCGGAGCCAACTTCTACGGCGGAGAAGAAGCCAGACAGGCCCTCATGAATAAGACTGCGCGATTCACTGATGACAACTTCGTACTGGCCATGGAAAAAATGAAAGAACTCCAGCCCTACTTCCCCGAAAGATTCGAAGGGATCGACTATGTGACCATGCAGCAGATTTTCGGAACCGGAAATGCCGCCATGTTCATGGGCGGAAGCTGGGAAATCGGTATTTTCGAAGACCTCGGCGGCCTGGATGACGTTGGTTATTTTGCTCCTCCCCTGGCAGAGAAAGGAGACACTCTCCAGTACTGTTTCCATGTTGACGCCGGCATCGGATTCAATAAAAACACAAAATACCCTGAAGAACTCAAAACCTATATGAAATGGCTGGCTTCCTCGGAGTACGCCCAGCTCTACATGAACGAACTTCCCGGATTCTTCAGCTACACTCCCGGAAGCTACACGCTCAGCAACGATCTGGCAAAACAGATGCAGAGCTACGTGGCAAAATCGGTTCCAACCGTAAGAACCGTTTGGGAAAAACTCTCCGCTCAGGCACCCAGCGGAAACGAGCTCGTAGGCGAAGCCATCCAGATGATGTACGCCAATGAACTGACACCGGAAGAAGCCTGTAAGTTTGTCGACGACGGACTTTCCTGGTACTACTGATAACCGTCAGTTGACCTGTTATCATTCGAGGGGGGTGTTAAACACCCCCTTTCATAAAAAAGAGGAGGAGTCATATGCTGCAGGCCCAGAAAAAACATGCCAGGTTTCTGTTCATGTTTATTTTTCCGGCATTCATTATCTATACAGTTTTTATGCTGCTGCCCATATTGAACTCAATGAAATACAGCCTTTACTCAGGAGACGGACTGATTCCCGATACCTTTGTGGGGCTCGATAATTATGTGAAGCTGTTTACGGAAGAAAGATACTTCTCCAAATTCTGGAACGCTTTAGGAAATAATATAAAATTCTTTCTCATTGTTACTTTTATTCAGAATATTCTGGGATTCTTTATGGCGGTATTCGTCACGAGATCCTTTAAAGGCAATAAATTCATGCGGAAACTGAGCTTCCTGCCCACGACACTGTCGGTGCTGGTCGTCGGTTTTATCTTCAAACTGATCCTGAACCCCTATTACGGTGTTTTCGACAAAGTACTGGAAGCTGTGGGACTGGGCAAATTCATTATCCCCTGGCTGGGAGATCCCCGTTCGGCCCTGATCATCGTCTCCATAGCGGTGAGCTGGCAGTTTTTCGGGGAATCGGTACTCTTCTACTCTTCGGGAATAGACGGCATAGACGATTCCATACTGGAAGCGGCGCGGATCGACGGCGCCAACATCTGGCACGAGATCATCCATATCATCCTGCCTTCCGTCCTTCCCATCGTGGGAATTGTCACGATCCTGATCTTTATCGGGGACTTCACCCAGTTCGATATTGTCTACGCCATGACCGGCTACCGGGGCGATCCGGGCTACAGCACCGACCTGATGGGATCGCTCTTCTACAGAACCGCTTTCGCCACAACGGAAAGAGGGGGCTGGGGAACGGGAATGGGCGCCGCCGTGGCTACCATGATGTTTATCATCGTCACTTTGGGTGTCGGCATTCTTCTGGCCTTTTTCAATAAAAAGAAGGAGGACATGACAAAATGATGAAACCGACTAAAGCCGCGGCAAGGATTCTTCTCTACGGCATAATGATTTTCTATGCCCTGTCGATTATTCTGCCGCTCATTATCATGCTGTCCACCTCCTTCAAGAGCAACGCCGAGATTTTCAACAACCCCTTCGGGCTGCCTGAAAAATTCAACTTTGACGCCTACACGTCCCTGTTCATCATCTCCAACTACGGAAGATATTTCCTGAACAGCATCGGTGTAACGGTCATCTCACTGGCTGTCGCCGTGACGGTTTCGGCACTGGCCTCCTATGCCATATCCAAATACCATTTCAAATACAACAGAGCCATCTATGTCTTCTTCGTGATCGGTCTCTTTATCCCGATCAAGCTGGGTACGGTCGATATCATGCTGACCATGCTGAATCTGAAGATTTTCGATACTCTGTGGGCCCTGATTATCGTTTACATCGCCATGGCGATTCCTCTCAGCGTGTTCATTCTCTACGACTATATAAAAATGATACCCGACGAACTGAGCAGCGCCGCCCGGATTGACGGCTGCAGCGAACCGGGTATATTCGCCAGAATCATAGTCCCCCTGGTCAAGCCGGGACTGGCGGCCGCCGGGATCATCAGCTTCATCCCCAACTGGAATGAATTCTGGTTTCCCCTTGTTCTTATCAAATCGCGGGAGCATTTTACCATTCCCCTGGCGACGGGACAGCTTTTCGGCCAGTTCGACACAAAGCTGAACCTTGTCTTCGCCGTTCTCTCTCTGGCTTCCGTACCGGTTATCATCATCTATCTGCTCCTGTCCAGTTACTTCGTGAAAGGACTGTCGGCCGGTGCAGTGAAAGGATAAACTCTCCTTTATTTCAGATTCCTGCGGCTGCTTCGGCAGCCCTTTTTTTTAAAATGATTTACTCGGCGGGAAAATTGCATCACAATATAATTGCGTGGAAACAGAGAGAAAAAAGACACAGCTCAGCAAATTGAGACAGATCCGCAGAAAACCTCTATTCATACTCATCTCCCTGATCTTGCTTTGTCTCTTTTTCCTGCTCATATTCAAGGAAAGCGTCAAAGGAATCGAAGCACGCGACGGAGTGATCGATTTGAGCGGCGTTGCCTTCGGGGAGAACCGCATTTACAGGCTGGGAGGACAGTGGCTGCTCTACCCCAACAGATTTCTCGATCCTTCGGAGCAGATCGAACAGGCCGAAGAGGGAATACCCCAGAGAGTCCCGGGAAACTGGAATGATGTTTTCGACCCCCGGGGATTTGCCACATACCGCATAACTGTGAAACTTCCTGACGGAAACGGCGCCCTCGCCATTCTCATGCCAAGCCTTTCAACGGCATTCAATCTTTATGTTGACGGAGAACGACTGAGTTCAAACGGAACGGCGTCGATGACCCGGGGGGAATCGGAACCGGAATTCCGATACACCGTCGTTCCCATCGGAGAGAGCCGCGAATCGAAGGATCTGATCATCCATGTGTCAAACTTTGAATACGCTAAAGGCGGAATCTGGACAGCGCCCATGATCGGTCCGGAAAAAGCTGTAACGAAATATTTCCAGAGACGTATTTTTTCAGAAACTCTGATCTCCGGGGGGCTGATCCTGTCGGGGCTCATACTTCTGACTCTGTTTATTATCCGCCATGAGTTCCTGAGCTACGCCAATCTGGGATTGTTCTGTGTCGTTATGGGAATTCGCACACTGATAGTCGGGGAAATACCGCTTACCTACTTCTTTCCCGGATTTAACTGGAATCTGATGATCAGAATGGAATATCTCTCCATGTCCATCGGTTTTATTTTTCTCAACTCCTATTTTTTCACTATATACAACAGGTTCTACAGCAGAAAGATCTTCGCCTTTTTCAATTTTCTGGCCGTGCTGTTCTCCATCTTCACAGTTCTGACTCCCGTCTATGTCTTTACCGGTCAGGTTCTCGTCATCCAGCTTCTCATCCTGGCAGGAATCGCCAATATATTCTATCTCTTTGTAAAATCGGGAAGAGTTATGAAAGAGGAAAATGTCATTCTCCTGACCGGCATATCCCTGCTGCTGATACTGGTGATTTTCGACATTCTGATGGCAAACAACAAACTGATGTTCCTCCCTTTTAAAATCAATACATCATACGGCCTTATCATTCTGATTCTGGTCAACTCACTGCTCCTCGTCAAACAGGCGGCGCGCATTACGCTTCAGCTGAAGAGACTGACTAACAATCTGGAGGAACAGGTTCATATCAGGACAGCGGAGCTGGAAGCGGTGAACAGGAGGCTTTCCGAACAGGCTGTTACGGACCTTCTCACAGGAGTGAGCAACCGCCATGAGTTTGCCAATGTCATGAAGACGGAAGAAGCCCGGTATCTGCGGACAGGGAAAAAATATGCGGCTCTCTATCTGGATCTCGATAATTTCAAATATATCAACGACACCTTCGGCCATCCCGCGGGGGATCTCATCCTGCAGAAATTCGCAGACATGCTCAAATCGATCGTCCGCGATTCCGATTATCTGTTCAGGATGGGAGGCGATGAGTTTTTCATTCTGATGACCGATGTGCCTTCAGCTGAAGAAGGCGAAGTCCTGGCGAAACGTATCCTGAAGGAAACGGAGAAAAGAGAAGCCTTCAGATCCGATATCCAGGAGTTTCTCGGCCACCCCGTCAGAGTTCCCGAAAGGAAGAGTTTCTCCCTATCCATCGGCGTCAGCTCAACTGAGATACCGGGCCTCGACTCTCTTCACACCTTGCCGGCCTGGTCCGACAAAGCCCTCCTGAGAGCCAAGGCGGAAGGCAAGAACCGCTACGCCGTCTTCACACTCGAAGACTGGGATAATTAATGAATTCAGAAAAACCAGGCGCAGACCCGGAGGATCGGGAGTTTTCCAATATCGTCGGCACCTGGACGATCAACCCGGCCGGGAAAGTAAAGCCGTTGATCTATTGATATATAGCAGAATATTTGTTCAGGAATAAAACAGAAACAGATAGAGATGGATTCTATTGAACCGCGAATTAGTTTTGCTAACCCAGACAGGGCAACGCACCCATAACGCGAATACAAACCTCCCTGAGAAAAGCCATATGAGTCAACAATCTGATATTGCTTGTAACTGTTACACACGAGAGTATAATTCAATTTTCCATAAATATATCATACAATGAGTTATTCAATTTCCATGACAGAGGAACCTGTCACAGGAGGAACTCATGTATGATCCCGCAAAGAAAGGCAAGGTTCTGATCGTTGATGATGATGAAATAATCAGAATGTCATTACAGGATATGCTGGAACTGCATGACATCCCGTCCATTACGGCTTCTGACGGGATTGAAGCCCTTGAAGTATTTTCCATCCATGGAGATACAATAAACCTGATAATTCTCGATCTTAATATGCCAGGTTTGAATGGTCATGAGACTTTTCTGAAATTGAAAGAGATGAACGAATCGGTTCCTGTTCTCCTTGCCACCGGAGATATTACCAGCAGTAAAATTGATGTAATGAGGGAAAAAGGCCTGGAATACGTTTTGGAAAAACCCGTGAAATTCGAAAAAATTAAAAACATATTATACAATTTACAATAAACACAAGCAGGATTCATGTCACATTCCCAGATTACTACTGAAGAAAAAATTCATTGTTTAGAAACCATTCTCAAATCCAAAGCTTTTAAAAGCGATTCAACCTACAGAAAGATTCTCTGTTATTACATGGAAAACCTCCAGAACAATAGCGATACATATTTTTCCGAAACTTCCATAGCTCTGGATGCATTGGACAAAGATCTCGAATTCAACCCTTATTATGATTCTTCGGTACGAGTAGCCATGCACAGATTGAGAAATCTCCTGGTGAACTATTACGCAAAAAACGGTAAAGATGATGTAATTAAAATTCATATACCCATCGGCGATTACAATCCTTTCTTCTATAAAGAAACCAAAAAATCCGACTCAGCTGATTATTGCATAAAAATGATAAAGGCCGCCATTTTCCAAATTGAATACACTCTTACCGACCACTCGGTAGAACTGTATAGTTATGTAATCCAGACCAATACTGACTGTCTTAAAAAGAATTTCAGGAAATATCATAGCTACAGCACTGTTTTCGGTTTTCTCCACTATCCCCTGATTCTCAATAAAAGACTTCCTGTTGAAGAAAACAATCTGGATGAGATAGCTTATAGTATTTACCGGAACAATCCCGATGATGTGTTAGCCTTGATCCTCAAGACCTATTACTGCTTCTACCGGAGAGATTACAAAGAGGCGTCCATTCTTTCGCAAAAAGCCTTTACTCTTGCCAAAGATCAGCGGAGCCAAGGTTCAGCTCTGGTATTGCATATTTTAAGCGGTTTTTTTAATGAGCCTATCGTCGAAGTTTTTTATGAATTACAGAAAAGCTACACTCAGCATCCACCCTATTGGTTTTTAGTAAACCTGGTTATGTCTTTAAAAAACAATCAGATTTCCGATGCCTACGAGTATGTAAAAAGATTCAATGCGATTCCTTCAAAATTGAGTCAAGCCGTTTATTTATCTGTAAAAAGAAAAGTGAAAAAACTGAGTAAGCCGGAGATGCAATACATCGAGGATAATCCCTCGGATTTTTCTAAAGATTATCTATCGTATTTTCTTTCATCGGTTATTGATTCGATATTTTAAAGCATTGAAATCGATTTCCCCATGATTGGCAATAAAAGTCAAAAAGATACGAACTATTGATTTCAACTATTTGCAGATTAATCATTACGGGATCCCCATATACGATTCCACGATGCTTCTGCGCTGATCGTCTATTTGATCAAGAGCAATCTGAAATCTTTTGATTAGAGAATCATCTGTATCTTTGTTAAAAGCGTAATACATGACATTCTCAGACAAAACCCTCACTGTTTTAAAATCTTGTAGTTCTCTTTCAGTGGATGAGGCATATTCGCGCATCGAATCCTCATAGATAGAAATATAATCGATCCTCCGTGATTCCAACATCTTCACCAATTGTTCGACTGAATTGCCCTCCCAGATCAGCTCAGGATTAAAACCTTCTTTAATAAGCAGATGATAGCCTAGATCATCCCGTAGAGCGCCAAGTTTGCCAGACATAATTCCACTCAAACTTTCAATTCCATCATAATTATCTGAAAGCGTAATAATGCTGGTGCGCCCCCTGTAAATGGGACCGACCCATTTGAAAAAATCTTCTCGATCTTTGTTTCTCGTCATGGCAAAAAGCACTGTATCAGCCCGATTCAGGACCATTTGGTAACCTCTGGCCCAGGGATAGACTTCAATCGCCTGGTTTTCTACACCCATCTTATTCCAGAGAGCTCTAAGCAGATCGACGGCAACACCTTTCAGTTCTCCGTTTTCCAAATAATTCGAAGGTGCGTAATCTTCAGTAATGTATACCAAATCTTCAGGTCCCGTTGCATTCAAAGAGATAACTGAAATTGTGAACACCATTAAAAATAGAGACTTCACTTTAATACCCGCTCTATTTCTAATTTTAGTTGTTATGTACTGCTCTGTCAAAAAATCGATTCTCGAATCGGTAGATCAAATGTGATAACAAACTTTCTTTTTCTATCATGGGAAATTGGTTTATAAAGCTATGTTCAAATAACGCCTGGTGGGAATCCCCTCTTCCGCCGGAAACATAAGGATTGACTGCTCGAAGTCTCGCAGTCATTTTTCGATCCATCCCTATGGATCTCTCCCTCCGGGCCACCTTCGTTCGTTTCCAGGGGACGAACCTGCAGGTTCTTTGTTCGATTCTGTCATCAGAATCTCACCTGCTCGGCGCTCATTCCCGATCGATTCCCACCTGATCGGCGCAGAAAAAAAAAGACCACCTTGCGGTGATCTGTTTTTTTTAAGCGCCTGGTGGGAATCGAACCCACGTCATCAGCTTGGAAGGCTGAGGTAATAGCCATTATACCACAGGCGCATTTGATAAATTGTTTCAGGCGTTTCCGCCATGCAGGAGTGAATATAACAAAGACATTTTTTCTTGTCAATAAGTGTTCAAAAAAACTTATTTTTTTCTGTACAGATCTCCCGGCTGCTTTTATTCTTACTTAATCCTTCAGATTCATCATATATAGCTGTATGACTTCAGTTCCCGATTTGCCTGTCTAAATCAAAAAATCAATAATTGGTTTTTTGTCTGAACATAAGATATTCACTTTTATTGACAATAATGGATTTGACCCTTTAAAATGAACAATGCCGCTTAAAAAAGTTAAACAGAAAACCGTGGTCGATCAGGTCATGGATCAGATTAAAGAACTCATTGCTTCGGGCGAATACAAACCGGGTGACAAAATACCCACGGAAATGGAATTGGCAAAAGATTTCGGTCTCGGTCGCTCATCCATCCGCGAAGCCATAAAAATATTCAACTATCTCGGGGTTCTGGAATCCCGTGCCGCCATAGGTACGATTGTACGGGAAAGATCGCAGATTTCCACGGAAGCCCTGACATGGTCTCTTCTTCTGGGAGAAGATGAATTTGAGGAAATGGTTGATCTTAGAGGCGCAATTGAACTCAGATGCATTCTGAAAATAGCCCAATGGGTTCACGATGGAGATTCCCGGGGGCAGGAGCTCATTACCTCTCTGGAAGAGATCGTCGAATCCATGAAGTCATCTGCAGTAAAAAAAGACTATCAGACCATAAGTGAACTCGATCTCAATTTTCATTATCATATAATTGAATCTGGCGGCAATGAACTTTTTAATTCTCTATATGAAACCCTTAAGTCTTTTCTTAAAGAGGAAGTGGAGACGACAAACCTCAATTATCAGAATCCCGATGAAATCTGGCAGGAACATGACAAGCTTCTCGATGCCATTAAAACGGGAGACAAGAAAGTCGTTCTGGTAGAATACGAAGACCATCTGAAAAATATCCTGCTCCATCTGAATAAAAAATAATGGCCGTAACCATTACCGATGTCGCCAGACTGGCAGGCGTTTCTCATACAACCGTTTCGTGGGTCATCCATGACGATCCGCGCATTACAGACAAAACAAAAGAAAAGGTTATGAAGGCCATAGCGGAACTGGATTACCACCCCAACTACACGGCCCGGAGCCTTGTCAAAGGGAAATCCAATAATATTGCTCTGGTAGCGCCCTTCTTCTCCTCCACATTCGAGATGGATGTACTCAAAGGGATTGAAGACGGTATGGATGAAACAGGTTATCAATTCAGCGTCAGCATGTACTCTACAAGGGGAGAGGATTCCAAAGTCCTGAACCAGATTCTAAGGGGACGGAGAGCGGACTCTGTCATTCTTTTGACAATAAAGCCGGAAAAAACGATTATCGACCAGTTCAGCAGTAACGGAATACCTCTTATCCTTATCGAAGAAGAAGCGGAAGGCAGCCACGTGGTTCGAACCAACAATATCGAAGGAGCGTACCGCGCCGTATCCGCATTGATTGAAAAAGGGAGAAAACGAATAGCTATTGCCGTTGAGACGGAGAATCCCGGTTTAAGCCAAATTGATAGAAAGAAAGGTTATATTAAAGCTCTGGAAGAAAAAGGCATAGTCTTTGACGAGGATCTGGTAATTCCCATCAACCGCTTCCGTTTCGAAGAGGGACAGGAAGTCTTTCCCGAAATTCTCAGGAAGAAGGCAGATGCGGTTTTCTGCGCCGCCGGTGATATGATTGCCATGGGTATGCTTCTCGAAGCGAGAAAAACGGGAATCCCCATACCGCAGGAAATGGCTGTTGTGGGTTTCGATGATTCTCAGATGTGCGAGCTGGTCTACCCTTCACTCAGCACGGTCCGGCAACCGCTGAACCAAATGGGACGCAAAGCCTGGGAACTGGCCGTGTCCCTGAAAAAAGATTCGCCTCTTGAAAAAATCATTTTCGAACCTCAGTTTATTGAAAGAGATTCCACATAAAAAAATAGGGGCTCGAAAGCCCCTATTATCAGTATCTTTTCACAGATAAGGTATAACTGTCTTCGGAGTTTCCGTCTCCTTCGTACTGGGTCACCCGTACATAGTAAACGCCCGGATCCAGTCTCTGGGAAATGAGAGCGTTATTCTCATTGCCCCCGTCGTCATCTTCTGCGACGAACTCGCCGAACCGGTCGTAAAGAGTGATATAGGTATCAATGGGACCGGTAGTTTTTATAAGGAATTCTCCCGCTTCATCAACAGTAAATCTGGCCCAGTCTTCTTCGCCGGCAGGCATGAATGTTCTCCACTGCTCCGGTCCGTTAACCTGAATATCTCCGGCTTCCTCCATGGAGTTATCGCTTTCATATTCATCGCGAACGACATCTTTAAGATAAGCCCTGATGCTGTAGGGACCCGTATTCTCGCTGTCATAGGGATAAACGACAGCATACCAGGTTCCGGCTTTCATTGCCGGAAGCATAACCTGCGGATTGCTGTCCTGCCCGGAATCATCATTGGTTACCACTTCGTTATCAAATTCATCGAGTAGGGTCATAGTCAAATCCAGTCCGCTGTATGTTTCAACAACAAGAGCCTTGTCATCGGAAAGATCTCTGTCCAGGGTGATTCTGAAATAGTCATAATCTTCCGCATAATCCATTACGCGGCGGATTTCCTCCCCTTCAATTTCCACTACGGAAGCCTCTTCAATGGAGTTATCCGGTTCTCCGGGACCGGCCTCTCTCATCTCCAGAGCGGCGAAAAGCCCGTAATCTCCCGTCTCGTCGGAAGAATAGCCCCTCACTTTTATGAACCACCGCCCCGTTTCCGTCAAAGCATAGCTGAGGCTGGCATTACTGTCCGCTCCATCATCGTTTTCCGCCACCGGGTAGGATGCGTCGGAAGGGGAATAGAGCTCAATATAGGTATCCATCGATCCGGTGGTTCTGACAGAGAGAATAAACATATCCGTACCGGATCCCACCTGATCGACATCGAGGTAAAACCAGTCTTCATCGCCGGATTCCCCTATTTCCAGATCCTCCAGCTCCATGGAAGGCGCAGGAGCCAGCTCGACCGCCTGGCTGGAACTGTCGTTGGGTTCATATATGTCCCCCCCTGACGAAACAGCCATCTGAGAAGGGCTGAGCAAAGATTCGACTCCCTCTGCGGGGAGAAGGAATTCCCAGCCTTTTTTCTGCTGCCCCGCACTGTCGTTCAGGTAAAGACTGAGAAAAAAACTGGTGCCTGTTCTATAAAGCGAGCCGGAAAGAGTCCAGTCCGCATCGGAAATTCGAACGCTTCCGGGAGAATAGCCTTTGGCCACGCTTCCTCTGAAACGGCTGTTTCCGAGAAGCCGGTTCGCCAGAAGGTCGGAAAAAAGATCCCCCAGGACAACCGGGCGGTTTTCAAAGGTAATGGCTCCGGAATACAATAAATCATCGCCGACAAACGCGGCAATATCTCCGGATACCTGATCCGAAGCGTTCTTCAGATTCTCCATTAATTCATCAGCGCCAAGTGCAGCAAGAAAAATAAACAACAATAGCGCCGGGACAATTCTTTTCATAATGTACTTCATACTCCTCTTTCAGTTAATTATAGGGGAACGGGTCTATATTTTCCCGATTATCAGCGAGTCGGCTGTTAATTTCGGAACCGTATGCACACCCTTATCTTTGTAATAGGAGGTATCTCCTCCCTCAATATCAGTGGTTTGAACAGCCTGTTCCGATTTTCCCACAGCTATGACCGATACGGCTTTGTAATCCGGATCCAGCGAAACCAGCGCCGCCAGCTTTTCCATATTCGTGCTGAGAAGCGTTACGCAGCTGTATCCCCGGGAGGAAGCCGACAAAGTCAAATTGGCCGTGGCTATTCCGAGATTGTAGTAGAGAAAGGAATCGGGAAGATTCATATCCCTTTTCGTCACCATTATGACAAAAGCGCCGGGACGATTTTCTTCATCAACTTTATGGGTTGTAGGAAGATTGGTAATGCGGAATATACTCCGGCACATCTGGTCATCATTAACAAGAATATAGCGGATTTCCTGTCTGTTAACCGTGGAGGCGGAAAACCGGCAGTCTTCTATAAGTTCCTTCAGCAGAGACTGCGAAACTTCGGACCGGTTGTATATTCTTCTCGTTCTGTTATTTCTGACAAGTTCTGAAAACATTTACGGCTCCTTATCGGAAAAATAAAGCATGGCTCTCTTTTATCTTACAATATTAAACGAATCGGAACCATAGTCTTTATGGGACAGAATTGATACACTTGATTTCTATGATCGATCAGGCGCTTTATGAAAATATGATGAACCACATTTCCGAATCCCGTCTTGAAAAGATTTTAACCGTATCCGGCGAGAGAACCCGGTACCTGGCTCTTGTTCTGAGCGGGATTTTCTATACGCAGAACATCAGCGCTGTCGTGCGCAGCTGCGATTGTTTCGGCATTCAGGATCTCTATATAACAGGAAACAGTCCTTCTACCCATATAAACAAACACGTAGCTCAGGGTGCCTATAACTGGGTGGATATTCACAGACTGACCGACAAGCCGGAAGAACAGGTCCTCAAGGAGCTTAAAGAACAGGGGTACCGCATTGTTGTAACCCTCCCCGAATCCGATGCTGTCTCTCTACCTGATTTTGATCTGTCCAGAGGGAAAACCGCCATTGTCATGGGCAACGAAAAGGAAGGCATCAGCGAAGCGGTTCGCCGGGCGGCCGATGAATACCTGACAATCCCCATGACAGGCTTTTCCCAGTCACTCAATATTTCCGTATCGGCGGCGGTTATCATATCGGAACTCTCCATGAAACTGCGGCATTCCGGACTGGACTGGCGTCTCGGCCGGGAGGATCTTCATGATCTCAGATACAGGTGGATGAAAAACTCTGTAAAAAGAGGCCGCCGGATTGAAGAGGAATACCTCGTCCGCCTGAACCATCCCAACGACCAGGCTCAGGACGCATAGCCGAGCAGTAGACGCAGTCTACGACCAGGCTGAGGATGCATAGCCGAGCAGTAGACGCAGTCTACGACCAGGCTGAGGATGCATAGCCGAGCAGTAGACGCAGTCTACGACCAGGCTCAGGACGCATAAAATTCCTTAATCTGAATCCTGTTTCCCCGCCAGAAAAAAGAGAATGATCAGTATATCGTTTTTAACGACCTCTTCCGGTGCATCGTTTATAAGATGCGAAGCTTCCTGGACAAACCACCACCAGAGTGCCGTTTTCCTGTCGATAAGATAAAGTTTCCGGAAATAGTCTCCGCCCTCTTTTTCCCCTTCGGCGAGATTCCCGGCGATGAGGGAGACACATTCCTTCAGGATAGCGAAGGCCGGGAGAAACTCCTCATTATCAAAATACTTCTTAAGGGATTTCAGCTTTTTGGCAATTTTGCTTTTCAGTTCCGGACTAACCGGCGAACCGCTGATCCGTTTCAGCATATTGGGAAAACGCCGGGTAGCGCTGGAGAAAAGAGACGCGATATTGCTCTCCCTCTGGCTGCTTTTTCCCGTAACGAGTCTGTAGAAACGTCCCGGCTCTCCCAGGAGATTGGCAAGCGCGATTGAAAGCTGCCCCGTCAGTACTGGATTCAGGCTGCTGTGAAGCCTGGGCACGATTTCCCAGACAGCCTCTATGGCTCCCAGTTTGCCCGCCGCTTCGGCTCCCGATGCGGCCAGGCGGTCCGAACCCATGTTCCGGATAATGGACAGCAGCCTTTTAACCGATTCCTCATCTCCCATATAGCCCAGAGCCAGTGTACAGGCATTCTGCACATCTTCAGAGGAGTCATTGATTCCCTCGAGCAGATAGGGCAGAGCATCTCTGTTCCCTATCTTGCCCAGTGCTCTCGCCGCCTGTGTCCGTATTGTCGACTCCCGGTCCTGGAGTTGATCCACAAGGGCGTCGACAGCTTCGTGAGAGCCGATTCTTCCCAGGGCTCTGGCCGCTTCCTCCCGGACATCGGGATCGGGATCGTAAAGCCTTTCCATAACATCATCCACCACCAGGTCCTGGGAAGAATCATCGATAGATCTGAGTGCTTTGGCAACGGAACGGGAGCTGCCGGTTCCCGAAAGAGTTCCCATGCTCGCAAATGTGCGGAAAATCCCCGGCCGGGCGATTCGATTAACCACAAAGCCTAGTTCCTTCCCGCGCCGTTCCTGCACAAAACTGAGGAGAATCATGGTTACGATGAGGAGAAAGACGCAAATAAACAGAATAAAATGAATGCTTGTCAGAGAGAAGCTTTCGGTAAGAGGAAAGCTGATATGAGCCGTGCGGTCCTTTATGGTCCCTCCGAGTATGGCTCCCCCGGAAGAAACGAGCCCGATGATGGCGAAATTCCACGAGACATAGGCCGTCCGGTTTTTTGTCGGAGTGAGGGAAAGCATCAGCTGATTGATCCCCTCCCAGAAAGCAGGTGCGAAAAGACCTACAGCAAGGGCGATCACAGGCAGCAGGAAGATGTAGTTTTCCGGCCCAAGAAACAGATACCCGAGATAGCCCGTGAACACCAGACATCCCATCATGACAACGGGCTTTCTCCCGAAGCGGTCCATAACGATTCCCCAGAAGGGGACCGTGAGAATCCACATCATCTGAGAGATGACAAACATGATGCCCAGCCAGGTATTGGGCGCTCCCACAGCATCAGGCGATGTGATATAGGGAGATGTGAAAGGGGCGAAAACGTTTATGGCAAAAACTCCCAGACCTGAAGCCACTGCGCTGAGAAGGAAATTCCTGTTGCCCAGAGGCTCGAAGAAATCCTTCATATTGAATTTTTCCGTATCGGCGGAAGGCGGTTCGGGAACAAAAATAAAGAGAACTATGTCGAGAATTCCCGCAGCAGCTCCTATGAGAAATATCGAGGCGTAGACGTTGAAAATATTAAAGGATGTCAGAGTATCCAGGAGGATGGAGACCCCCATGAACCAGATGATGTTGACGATCTGCATTATGGACGAACGCCGGCCGAAAAACGTGCCTCTCATTCTCTCGGGAATCAGATCGGCCATCCAGCTCCACCATCCCGCAGCGCTGCTGTTGGAAAAAACCCAGCTGAGAGAAACTGAAAAGATGATAAGAGTGATATAAGAGGATTGAACTCCGTTTCTGCCAGCCATATAAGCGACCAGTGCCAGAATGAGAGCGAACACCCGGTGAATGAGGTGCATTATGATAAAATAGGTTTTACGGGTTTGGAGAGACCCGTATACCACAATAGCCAGAAGATGAAAAACGGCCGAAAGCTGTATCAGACTGACAAGTAGTCCCAGCTGGGCCGATGTGGCTCCGAAAACATTGGTAAAAAAAACATTGAAGATAGGCTGTGTGGATGCGACAGAAAACCAGAGAGTGAATCCGCAACCGGCAATATTGCTCAGGTTCATGGAACGGTTCAGCACTCTGCTGGAAATCTTGACGCTTTTCTGTTTCGAATTGTTCATACCTTCTGTTTAATACGGTATGAACTTTTATTCAACAAGCTACAGGCTATAACTCCAGGATCTGCCGGAAGAGGGTCATAAAAGACTCATCCTCCCAGGGGCGGACGCCGACAGCTCGGCCCAATATATTTCCTTCCCGGTCAATGATATATGTTGTGGGAATGGATCTGGCTTCGTATATACCGCCGATCTTCCCCGATGTGTCGAGAAGCACGGGGAAAGTCAGATTCCTCTCGCTTATAAACTTTGCAACTGTGTCCTTATCTTCTGCCAGATCGACAGCCAGAATGACAAATCCTTCATCTTTCAGCTCATTGTAAACATTTTCCATGGCAGGCATTTCGCTCTGACAGGGACCGCACCAGGTTGCCCAGAAGTTGAGAAAAACGACTTTCCCTCTGTAATCGCTGAGAGCTTCCAGGTTCCCCTGAAGGTTCATAAGCTCAAAATCGATGGAAGGGAGTGTATCGGCCGGAACATCAAAACCGGAATGGCTCATGGCCTGTTCGATATCATCGAAATCCGCCGCAACTGCAGCCGCCTGAGGCTGAGTCTGTCCGGCTGTTTCCGCCGCACCGTCTTTTCCCTCCGGCTCCTCCCCGGAACAGGACAGGAAAGATAACATGGCAAATATAGGTATAATCCAGAGAACTTTTTTCATTTATAACTCCATTTGAATAAAAGTATATACCGATTTTTTAACAGTCAATATATTTTTTCGTATATAGAGGTTTATATTCAATTATCGACAGGCACACTCTCTAATGCTATAATTCAACCCGGTTGTATAAATCATGAAATTCAGAACCTTTTTACTGTTCTTCTGTCTGGTTATCTCCTCCATTATTCCGGCTGAGGAAATACGGTTCCTGTACAACAGAAATTATTATCCTTTTGAGTTTACCAACGAGCAGGGCAAAGCCGACGGGTTCGTCATAGATGTTCTCTTCGCTCTGGCCAGGGAAGCGGCTTACGAAATCACCTTTATTCCGGGAAACTGGAAGCAGAGAGAAGAAGACCTGTATAACGGAGACGGATATTTCACTACGGGATTTCTGAATCATTCTTCCCATGATTCCATCATCACTTCAAAAATCCTCTTTTCCCTCCCCTTCTCCCTGATCTACCGGTCAGGGATTTCACCTCACAGCCTGAAGGATCTGGATGGCAGAACACCTCTCTTTTCATCGGGCGACTCATCGGAGCAGGTACTTTATACCTACCTGAAACCGGAAAAAGTGATCCGCACAAAAAGCTGGTCCGATGCGGTAAAGGCCCTGGACACCGGTTATGGCGACTTCGCGATTATCAGCCGGATTCAGAAAGATCTGATTATCGGAGAATATCATGAGAAACTCTCGGTAATGGAGGAATTTCACCTGGTTCTTCCCTATGTGATATACACGACCCGCTGGGATAAGGAAAAGCTGGAGAAGCTGAATAACAGCCTGTCCATTATCAGAGCTTCGGGAGAATTCGACCGTATAACAGGGAAATGGTTCGCAGAGGAAAACCCTCTCATTACTGCATCGGGAAAAAAAAGATCGCTCTTGTATCTGATTCCCGCGGCAATTGCATGTATTATTTTATTAACGATATATAAAAAGAGGAAGGTACGTTTATGAGCACTCCCATTCCCGCCGATGTGGAACAACATCTGAAAAGTCTGGTAACGGAAAACATTACACTGGATATGATGAAAGAACTCTGGATAAGAAAGGACAAGCTGTTCAGCGATCAGATAGCCCTGCTGGCCATGGACGAAGTCGATCAGCTCGATATGGACGAGGAAAGAGGTATTCTGCTTCTCACCTATTCAGGATCTCTCATAAGTCTGGGCTGCGGTGAAAAGCGGACAATGGAATACGCCAGCATCAAGCTGAGAAGCGATGTTCCCCATATTATAAAATCCGAAGATGTGTCCCTCACATCTCCTCTGATCAGAGGATCGGTCGCCACTTTTCAGGGAGGACAGGTACAGAATACCTCATCCATTTACAAAATCGTCGTATGCCGGGAAGGCGTATCTGTGGAGGAACAGGAAAAAAGAATCCGCGAGGCGACGGTTTTTATTACCAGCTCTTTTGTACACCTGAACAGAGATCTCACTCTCACGGAAGGACAAAGCTCAGTCGACATGTTCAACAAGAAAGAAATGGTTCGCTATGTCGCCGGCAAGAACGGCCTGTCCATGAAACAGACAAGAGAGATTATTGATGACTATCTGGTCATGGCCGAAACGGGCCTGCTTCTGGGAAAAGCCGTATCGCTTGGGAACCTGGGAAAACTGTCTCTCAAATGGAAACCGGAAAGAAAAGCGAGATTGGGCCGGAACCCCGCAACGGGAGAGGAAATAACAATTCCCGCCAAAGAAGCCCATTACACGCCTTCATTCCGCTTCTCTTCAGCCATTAAAGAGAGATGCGAACAGGTGGAATACAAAGAGACATAAACTACTGCTGCACCGGCAGGGATATGATAAAGCTCGCGCCCTGCCCCTGCCCGCTTATAACAGATATGTTTCCCTTATGGATCTCCGATATTATAAAATTGGCAATGGCAAGCCCCATGCCTTTGGCTCCCGTTTTGGTCGAAAAGAAGGGTTCGTAGATATGAGTTTTCATTTTTTCACTCATACCCGCCCCTTTATCGGTAATGGAGATTTCAAGGTTTTTTCCCTGGACTCTCATTTTAACTGAAACCAACGGCTCGATCCCCGGCTCAACAGCAGCTTCCATCGCATTGGTGAGAATATGAAATAGGGCGTGTTTAAGCTTCTGGGGATCGCATCGGAGCAGAGAAGGTTCGCCGAAATCCCGTTTGATTTCCACAGCGGAAAACCGGTTGTCCTGTTTTAAAAGATCAATCGTGGCATCCAATAGTGCTGCCGGATCCTTGAGCTCATTTTCACTGCTCCCTTCGCGGGAGAATGCCAGCATATTATCAATCAGTTCAGAAGCGTTTTTTCCGGACTGAACAATGGAATTGAGGATACGGGAGATCTCCCGCTTTTCCGCGTATTCTATTACTTTGGCCAGATTGACACCCGTTTCTTCCGCTGCTTTAAGATTGGATTTACCTTCTTCGGTCAGTCTGTTCCGGAGAATCTGGGCATTCTGGACTATTCCGGCCAGAGGATTGTTGATCTGATTGGCCATTCCCGTGGCAAGATGGCTTATGCTGAGCATCTTTTCGCTCTGAATGAGGGCTTCCTCCATTTTTTTGACTTCACTGATTTCCCGTTTCAACAGATAAAAAATCAGCAAAGTTGTCACAGCTATAAAAAACCACCCCTTTATAGTCTGAATCATCGTGAGAAATTCAATATCATCGATAAAGGCGAGGAGAGTCCTGTCACTGAAAACTATCCACATTGTGGAAAAAAAAGCATAAATGAGGGCAACCCGGATAGGTATATTACCTCTCCTCTTTAATAGTATGGATTGCAACTGGCTCATATTCTCTCCTCATTGAACATTTCTTTATTATAAGGCATTTTCTCTTTAGTTATATTCCCTTATTTGCTTTATAATGATGAAAATGGAGGTTTCCCCTTTTGAATTACGACTTTGAGAAGATCCGGGCCTATAAAGATGAAGATCTTCCTGTTGTTATGGACCGTCTGCTGAAAAGCCGATGGTTTATCCGCAACTGCAGAATGCTCCTTTTTCCCGGTTTGCCGGGATGGCTCAACAAACCTTTTGACAGCGGGTTGAAACTCTTTCTCACCTGGCGCCTGAAGCCGATCAAAACGACTCTGGAACTCCACAGAAAAATAATAATAGATAAGGTCGTCAGTAAAGTAATTTTTAAAACAAGCGACGGAATCTCCTTTTCCGGACTGGAAAAGCTGGACAGAACGAAACCCTATCTCTTCGTGAGCAACCACCGTGACATAGCCTTGGATCCTTTGCTTGTCAATTACATTTTATGCACGAATAACTTCCATCCGGCGGAGATCGGATTCGGCAATAACCTTATGTTCAATGAGCCCTTAACTGACCTGATCCGCATATACGGCTCATTCATTATCCAGAGAGATCTTCCCAAAAGGGAAAAAATCAAAGCCGTCGCCAATTTGTCAGCCTATATCCGGTTCCGCCTGCAACAGGGGCGTTCGATCTGGATAGCACAGAGAAAGGGACGGGCCAAAGACGGCTTTGACAAGACTAATCCCTCGGTTTTGAAAATGGTCTATTACAGCGCCAGAAAGGAAGGACAGAATTTCGAGGACTTTCTCGATTCGGTCAACCTGATTCCCGTATCCATTTCCTATGAACTGGATCCGCTGGACCGGCTGAAAGCCTGGGAAGTCTTCGAGATCCGGAATAAAGGACAGCATATCAAATGGAAAATGGAAGATATGACCAGTGTTATCTACGGCATGAGGGGGGATAAGGGTCGGATTAATTGTTCTTTCGGCGATAGAATAAAGGGTTTCAAATCACCGGCGGAAGCCGCTGAAGAGCTGGACAGACAGATTTACAGATCCTATCGTTTATGGCCGACCAATTACATTGCCTATGATATCCTTAAGGGCGAAGAGCGGTATGCTGACCGCTACACGTCCTGGGAAAAAGTTTTTTTTCTCAGACGGTTCAGGAATATGAAAAAAGAAGTCCGCACCATTGCGATGCGGACCTATGCCAATCCTGTGATAAATCAGACTTCGACAATCCAGCCTTCCGGCGCTTCCACATCTCCGAGCTGAATGCCCACAAGGGTATCGTAAAGCTTTCTGGTTACAGGCCCCACTTCGGTTTCGCTGTGGAACACATGGAAGTGACCCTTGTGCTCGATTCCGCCGATCGGCGTGATGACTGCAGCGGTCCCGCAGGCCCCCGCTTCGGTGAATTTATCAAGATCATCGATATAGACATCGGACTCCTCGGTTTCCATCCCCAGATATTCCTTTGCCACATGGAGCAGAGAGTATTTGGTGATACTCGGGAGAATTGAGTCCGATTTGGGTGTAATGAATTTGTTATCTTTGGTTATGCCGAAAAAGTTGGCCGCCCCGACTTCCTCGATTTTGGTATGTGTCGACGGGTCGAGATAAATACAGTCGGCGTAACCCTTGTTGGCGGCTTCCTCATGGGGCAGCAGACTGGCGGCATAATTTCCACCGACTTTGGCCATACCCGTACCGGCCGGCGCGGCTCGGTCAAAACCTGTCGTCGCAAAGTTTACCGGTGACAGACCGCCTTTGAAATAAGGACCGACAGGCATACAGAAAACGGAGAAAATGTATCTGGGCGCCGGTTTGACTCCGATCGTATCGCCGCAGCCGAAAATAAATGGCCTGAGATAGAGAGTCGCCCCGGAACCGTAAGGCGGAACCCACGACAGATTGGCATTGACGACCTGTTTACAGGCGTCTATAAACTTTTCGACTGAAGGGGCGGGCATTTTTATTCTGTCACAGGACTCCTGCATTCTCTTCGCATTGCGGTCCGGTCTGAAAAGCTGGACCTTTCCCTCTTTAGTCCTGTAGGCTTTTAAACCTTCAAAACACTGCTGCCCGTAATGGAGACCTGTAGAGGCTTCGCTGATGTGGAGCTGGTTGTCTTCGACCAATTTTCCATCGTCCCATTTTCCATCTTCCCAGACAGAAATATAGCGGAGATCCGTCTTTATATAGGAAAATCCCAGTTCCGACCAATTGATGTTCTGCAACTCTGACATATTAAAACCTCTTGAATTATTGATATGGAACCATTGTTAATCAATTCAGGGAAAATCTCAACCGGAAAGTAAAAAAAGGGGGGCTTTTCCTCTCTCCTGACAGAAGATAGGAAAAGCCCCGCAACAAAAAGGAGCAATAGAAAAAGATTTACTCTTTGACTGCGCCGGCCACGACTCCGTTGGTCAGCCGCTGATTGAACGTGAAGTAAACGATCATGGCGGGAAGAGTCGCGATGACAAGCGCTGCGAGCTGCCATCCGAGCTGCGTTCCTGTCAGGCTGGAGAAGGAGTAAACTCCAACCGGCAGCGATTTGGTGAACTCGGAACTGGCCAGAACGAGAACCAGAAGGAACTCATTCCAGATTCCCAGAGCGCTGAGAATACTGATGGTTATGATAACGGGCGTTGTCATGGGGAGAATGATACTCCAGAAAGTCCGGAATACCGACGCTCCGTCAATATAAGCCGACTCGACGAGACTGCTTGGCAAACCTTGCATAAACTGGGAGGAAAGAAGAACCGCCAGTGGCATTCCGAAAGCGACATAGACCAGGATCAATCCCAGATGTGTGTCGATCAATCCGACTTTGGTCATCATGAGGAAAAGGGGAATAATCAGCGAAGGTATACTTATAAGGTAACCCAGACCGTATACGATCATAAGAATTTTTGACAGTTTGGCAAACTGCATCTTACTTATGGCGAAAGCGGTCATCGATCCCAGCAGAATGATCAGGAAAGTGGAAACCGATGCATAAATAATGCTGTTCGCGAATTTTCCCGCCAGTCCGCCCCGGATAAAAGCCGACTCGTAATTGAACCGCATGGTTTTCCGGTTTATGTAACGTCTGATACTCCCGGGAAGATCCCGAACCGTAACAGTGTCCCCTATCTTCAGGTTCTGAATCTCAGGGGGCATGTCCTCTTTGACCAGGAAGAAAACCATAAGTCTCCGCCCCGGTGCGATTGTGTTGGATTCGATACAGATTCTCTCTCTTTTATCCACTTTGGGATCGTAATCCCGGATAGTATTGAGGTCCGGTCTGATAACCGTATATTCATCGTCCATGTTATCGAACAATTCATAGGGAAATGCATAAATATCTCTCGTCAGCTCTTCATTTGATTTCAGAGAGCTGTAGGACATCCAGATAAGGGGGACAATTGTAATAAGTGTCCAGGAGACAAATACAACATAGGAGACAATTTTTCCGACTCTCCCCCAGACCAGGGATGATTTGCTGTTGTTGACAATATCACTCATATCAGTATACCTCGTCCTGGCTCATGTGTTTTCCGATCCAGTTGCTTATACCGATCATAACGATGCTTATGGCAACGATGGCGTTGGAAATGGCAGCCCCGTAAGCGAACCTCATGGGGTTGGAATAATCCCGGAATGCCGTTTCGTACATATAAATGGGAAGAACAGAGGCGTTGTCTCTCTGAAGTCCCTGTGTAGTCATAGCGAATATCAGGTCAAATCCTTTCAGCGATCCGGCGATGGCCAGAACCGATGAAACAATGATAGTTCCGGTAAGAAGGGGAAGAATGATTCTTCCGAAGATCTGCGGCTCGGTGGCTCCGTCGATTTTAGCCGCTTCAATCATATTTACATTCATTTTCTGGAGGTTGGCCAGGAAAATAACCATATAAAAGCCCGTGTACATCCAGATGAGAGCGATACCTATGGGTATCATAACGGTTTCAGCCCTGAGCATAAGATCGAACTGAGCTGAAGGGTCACCGGTCGCAAGCTGCATGATTGTGGAAACGGGGCCGTCGGCAACGAAAAGCCGTTTCCAGAGAATACCGATAACGATTGTGGAAAGGAACTGAGGGAGAAAAACCATTGACTGAAAAAACTTCTCCGCCCTTACCATCTTTCTGTAGAGAATATAGGCCAGAATAAAACCTATGGGAATCTGACCGAACACTGACACAGCGACAACGATCATATTATTCTTCAGAGAATGCCAGAATTCGGGATTGTCCAACATGGCTTTATAATGGAACAATCCCATGAAATTTCCCACGCCGCCTGCGTTGGGATTAAAATCCGTAAAACTGAGCCATACGGAATAAAAAACGGGATAGGCTACAATAGACAAGTAGATTGCAAGGCCGGGGGCGACCATCCCAATATAAAACATTAACGCCTTACGATCACGTTGATTCAAAACTGCACTCCAATAAAAATAGAGATAAAAATATCCGAAAAAAAACGGGGGAAGTTGCCTCCCCCCTTAATCATAAGCTATCAGGGACAGTTCGGCGAGCTTTGAAGATATAAAAATCAAAGTCTCAGTGGATTACAATCGGCCCGCCGAAAACAATCCTTTTATTATTTTCTTGCCAGAGCTTCAACTTCAGCAGCAACTTCTGCAGGAGTAGCCAGTCCGGAAGCGATTTTCTGCATTCCAGTGTTAAGCGCGTCGTTGGGATCTCCGGTAAGGAAAGCGTCGATAACTTCACATTCAACAGCACTCTGTGCGAGAAGAACTTTCTGTGTTACAGCATTGGGAAGGTCTGAAGGAGTCACATATCCTTTGAGGATAGGAGCAACGATGGCACCGTCTCTCAGTCTCTGCTCAACTTCAGCTTCGCTGTTGAAAAAGTTGATGAACTTGACAGCGGCGTCAAGAACCGCGGGATCGGAAGCACCATCTTTGGTTATACCGTATCCAACCTGCCATGCGGCAGCAACAGTGTTGTTTGCAGCAGCTTTTTCACCGGGCATTTTGGGCCATGCCATAAGAACCATGTCGTCTTTAACATTGGGGTTTTCGATAGAACCGGCAGCCCACTGTCCCTGAACCATGAACAGAGCTTTTTCGTTGTTGAAGTTTGATGTGTTTGTACCGTAATCAACGAGAACAGATTTTTCAGAGATAACTCCGTCTTTTACCATTCTTTCGATCAGAGCCAGAGCAGCGACGAATCCTTCATCTGTGAATGATTTTTCGCCTGCAACAGCTTTGGATACGAAATTGAGATCACCGGTAGTTCTTGCTACGAGAGCAGACATAAGACAGGAACCCCATGCCCAGCCGTCAGCACCATCGATGGAAACAACATCAATTCCTGCAGCTTTTGCAGCGGGAACCATGGCTACCAGGTCTTCATAAGTCTTGGGCTGAGAAAATCCCATGGATTCAACAAGATTTTTGTTCATGTAGAGAACAGTTGTCATGTTGGAAGTTCCCATAGGAATGTAGTATCTCTCACCTTTGGGTCCCATTTTGGGAATGAGGTTGATGTCGTACTGAGCCGTATCGATATCTTTAGTCATATCGTACTGCTGTCCGGCTTCTTTCCAGGGAGCGCCCCATCTGGCATCAGCACCCATGTAAGCTACGTGGGGAACATCGCCGGAAGCGAGTCTTGCTGTAACTTTCTGATGATATGCTTCATCGTAGAGGAGCTCGTCCTGAATGTCGATATTGGGATTTTCCGCTTCGAAAGTCTCAACGATTCTCTTCCAGCTGATACCTTCCTGGTTGGAGTTGTCTCCATAACCCATAACTTTGAGTACAATAGTTTCATCGGCAGCTGCTTCCTGCTGTCCGTTGGCAAAGAGAGATCCAGCAACAAGAGCTGAAATCATAAGTAACATTACCGCTTTTTTCATCTAAAAAAGCCTCCTTTAAATAATACCGGCGGTTTCAAACACGACTCAAACAAGGAATATCATTCTCTTGAATTTGAGTTGGTTTTAAAACCAACTAAGAATAGTATAAACGGCTTTCAACAAACGTCAAGTAAAATCTACAGTTATTTGAAAAATAAAACCAACTGGAGAAATCTACCCCTTTTAATTTGTTGATTTAATCTACAATGGTAGATTTTAGCGTGAAAACACCTGATTTGGCAAGATAGAATCCTTCAATTCATACTATTAATATGTAGCTTGTTCTCAGAATGGATTTTATGTTGTGAAAATTGAACATTCGTTCTTTTCCTCTTACAATTAATTTAGTATGGGCCCTGAGAAGAAGACTCTATTATTTCTGACAGAGAAAAAAGCCTCTGTAAATGTTGAAACAAAAGCCTTAGCTGGAGCCGGTTTTGCCGTAGTCCTTTGCTCCTCCAAAGAAGATGTGATCAGGAGACTGGAAGAGGAGAGGATTTTAAATCCCCTTGTGATTATAGGGTTAACCGGGAAGAATCCAGCCGAATGGGTCGATTCTGAACGGGCGATTCACAGGTTTCACAATACTCCCCTTCTTTACTATACGAAAGAAGCCGATTCAGATTTTTTCAGGATTCTCGATCAATCACTCCATAATGGTATAGTTCCCGCCGAAGCCGGTTCGGCTTTTCTCATCCACTCCATAGAAAAATTCTTTTCCCGCAAGCATGAAGTCCCGTTCAGAAGATTCATCAATATTGTGAAAGAAACCAACCATTCGCCCCGCCAGGACCAGTACGGCTTTCTGATCGCCGGACTTGTAGACGCCATAATCGTCGACAGCAAAGAGGGACAGATCATTGAAGTGAATAACAAAGCCTGCCGGATACTGGAATTATCCCGGGATCAGATGATTGAAGGCCAAATATATAAAAGCGGATGGACATTCATTCATGAGGATTTGACACCCTTCCCAATAAAGGAGCATCCGCACCTGATAGCAAGAGAAAAAAAAGAATCTGTGAACAATATTATAATGGGCATAAACCGACCGGGAAAAGAGACTTTATGGCTCTCCTCATCGTCCATTCCCGTCATTTCCCAGGAAAATGGAGAACTTGAAGGCGTTATAACCTCTTTCCGCGATATTAGCGAATACGTTTCAATAAGAAAGGACAATCTGCGGATGGCAGCCATCTTCACCCATGCCGATTGGGGTGTCGCTATGGGAAGTGCCAATACTGACACGATAGAAAAGGTTAATCCGGCTTATGCCCGGATGCACGGGTATGAGCCCGAAGAGATGACCGGTCTGGATATCACATCGGTATTCGCTCCCGAAGAGAGAAAGAAGATTCCCAGACATATCAAAATCGCCTGCGAACGGGGCCATCATCGTTTTGAAGCCAGCCACTTGAAGAAGGACGGCACGGTTTTCCCGACTATCAATGCCCTTACCATTATTTACGATCACGAAGGAAATCCTCTGTTCCGCGCTGTAAATGTTGTCGACCTGACGGAAATGAAGAAGAAGGAAAATCAGCTGA
Organism: Spirochaeta isovalerica; assembly: GCF_014207565.1. NCBI lineage: Bacteria > Pseudomonadati > Spirochaetota > Spirochaetia > Spirochaetales > Spirochaetaceae > Spirochaeta > Spirochaeta isovalerica. Next base: position 172,606 of record NZ_JACHGJ010000007.1, read on the forward strand.
GAGAGGCTAAAGAGTATTCTGAGATACTCTTCAACAATAGTCCTATCGCTATATACTCTGTGGACAAAGAGGGTAAAATCGTCGACTTCAATCAGCAGGCTGAGGAGATTACAGGTTTTAAGAAAGAAGAAGTCATAGGCAGACATCTGGATCTGGTCAGAGAGGAGCTTCTGAGCGAGACGGTCCTCGCTTCGGAATTCAAAATTACGACCAGGGATAATGAAGAGAAAATAATAGAACGGTACAGCTCCGAGCTTTGCGATTTCAACGGTTCAGCTATCGGTGAAGTAAACAGCTTTATCGATATAACAGAGTGGAAACGCCTTGAAGAATATAAAAGCGATATCGAGAGAATCATCCGCCATGATTTGAAAACCCCTCTCAATTCCATCATCGGATTTCCCAAGCTCATGCTCACCGATGAAAATCTCTCCGATGAGTACCGCGAATATCTTATGATCATCTTTCTGGCGGGGCAGAACATGCTCAACCTTATCAACGCATCTCTGAATCTCTACAGACTTGAACAGGGCAGCTATAACTTCTCCATGGAAAAGATAGAGCTTATTACCATTTTGAAGCAGATCAGAAAAACCCTCAGGGATGAGTGCAGCAGAAAAAAGAATAATATCAGAATAGAGCTGAACAGCGGGCCACTGGAAAGAGACTATGAAATTGATCTGATGACGGAAAAAAGTTTTATCTTTATGATTCTTCTCAATCTTGCCAAAAATGCCGTTGAGGCTTCGCCGATAGGAGAAGATGTCATAATATCCATTAAGAAGGGAGATCAACTGGAGATCAGCATTCACAATAAAGGAGCGGTCCCCGAGTCGGTGAGGGAGCATTTTTTCGAAAAAAACTACACATACGGGAAAAAGCACGGTAACGGACTGGGAACATACAGCGCCAAACTGATGGCCAACGCTCTGGGTGCTGATTTGACTTTCACAACCGATGACACAGAAGGCACAACCCTTTTTCTCAAATTATAATGGACAGCCCAAAAACAAAATACTAAAATAATAAAATGAAAGAAGAATACGCTGTATTATCCACGCTAGGTCCTGACCGCAAAGGTATGGCCGATGACATCGCCAATATCGCCATAGAATATAACTGTAATATCGAAGACAGTAAAATGGCTGTTCTCGGTGGCGAATTCGCTGTAATAATGCTCCTGTCGGGAGAAGAATCATCAATCGCAAAACTGATTTCCCGGGCTGATGAACTGGGCGAACGTTTTCAGATGACATTCAACATCAAAAAAACGACCGCGCCTCACAGTGTTACGCAGGGAATACCCTATGTACTCGAATCGGTTTCTATGGACACACCGGGAATCGTTCACGCCATAACCCGGTATCTGAGAGAGCTCTCCATCAATATCGAGGATCTGGAAACGGAAAAAAGCGCGGCGCCTCTTTCGGGAACTCCTATGTTTCACATGAGGGCCTATATCGTTATCCCCTCTTCAGTCAACCTGTCGGATTTCCGCGAAAAACTGGCCGATATAGAACATGAGAAAAACCTCGATATACATTTGAAAGCCCTGAAAAACGAGTAGTTTAATTCATCGCTCTGAAAAAATTGTAGATATTTAAAATAATAAGCAGAGACACAACGGTTCTGAAAAGGATCTGAATGGTTCTGCTTTTTAATTTGCGGTTAAGCCATGCACCGAGAAAGCCGCCGCCGATGCCTCCGGGAATCATATAAAGAAGTGCCGAAAGGTCATAGGAACCGAATCCGCCGTCAATGAGGACCGCAATGAGCTTGGCGCTCTGGCTGAAAAGAATTATGAGTATGGAATGAACCGCAGCCGTCCGGCTGTCCATAGAAAACAGAAGGGCGAGAAGAACGACATTGAAAGGCCCCCCCCCTACGCCGAGAAATGCGGCGATAAGTCCGAGAACGAAACCGGCCGAGGCGATTATAATGCCGTTGTGAATGTGCAGGCTTGTATGCTTTTCCTGCAGAAGATACAGAAGAACGAGGATCAGCAGAACCGCGAGAATAGCCGATTGAACAGCTGTTATGCGATTGGAATTTCCCAATAATTCCGAACTGCAGGAAAAGAGTATTTTTCCGGCTGTTCCTCCGGTTATGGATCCTACGACGATATAAAGGCTCTTTCTTCCTTCGAACCGGATACCGGAATGATACTGACGGACCGTTGAAACTGCGGCCATGGAGAAGACGGTAAAAGATGAAAGAAGACCGATTGTCGCCGCGTCATAGGGCGCGATGGCATCAAGAACCGGTTTGATAATGACTCCGCCGCCGAGTCCGGAAAGAGCGCCGATTGTCGTGGAAAAGAGAGCGACTGCCAGATAAAGGAATTCCATACAGTGATACTACATTGTATGGAATCCTTTAATCAAACGATCTGCTGGAAAAAAACATTCCCTTCAGATATTTCTTTTTCCGCTTCGATGGAAGCGGAAAGCGTATTCAGAGCCGCAAGATATCCGGCTTTAAAGTCGGGAGAGATCCTCGCGGCATTCTGAATTGTCCTCTTCTGATAAGCGATCATTTTTTCAACTTCGTCAAAACATTTTTGCATATAGATATTCCTATATACAGGGTACATCTGTCCGGCTGATCTGACAATGGAAACTTTGATGAAGCTCTCTGTCAGTCCCAGTAAAGAAGAACTTTGCCGGACTGCCCGCTGGCCATGATCTCGAATCCTTTGGCGAATTCATCGATTGGAAGACGGTGAGTGATGATCCGGCTGATATCGAGACCGGATCGGGTCATCGACGCCATTTTATACCATGTTTCATACATCTCCCGGCCATAAATACCCTTGAGCTGCAGTCCCTTGAAGATGATTTCATTCCAGTCAACAGGGCATTCTCCTGAGGGGATTCCCAGAAGAGACACTCTTCCCCCGTTATTCATCATTTTAAAAAGCTGCTTTTGCGCTGCGGGATTGCCGGACATTTCCATGCCCACATCAAAGCCTTCGAGCATATGAAGTTCGCTCATAACATCTTCCAGCTTATCCTTGGAGATATTGACGGCCCGGGTTACGCCCATCTGCCGGGCCAGATTGAGGCGGTACTCATTGACATCTGTGATAATGACGTAACGGGCGCCGGCATGACGAGCGACGGCGGCGGCCATAATTCCGATAGGACCGGCTCCCGTAATGAGAACGTCCTCCCCGACCATATCATAGGAAAGGGCCGTATGGACCGCATTTCCGAAGGGATCGAAAACAGAGGCTATTTCATCGGAGATAAAGTCATCCAGTTTAAAAGCGTTGGATGCGGGGATGACCAGGTACTCGGCGAAGCATCCCTGGCGATTGACTCCGACGCCCTGTGTATTCCGGCAGAGGTGCTGCTTGCCCGCCCGGCAGTTGCGGCAGTGACCGCAAGTCAGGTGTCCCTCCCCGGAAACCCGGTCTCCTACGGCAAAGCCGTTTACCTCATCTCCCAGAGCCTCTACCGTTCCCACGAATTCGTGTCCCGTTATCATGGGGACGGGAATCGTGTCTTGAGACCATTTATCCCAATTATAAATATGAATATCGGTTCCGCAGATTGCGGTGATTTTAATTTTGATGAGTAAGTCGTTCGGACCATACTCCGGAACGGGGGCATCGATCATCCAGATTCCCTTTTCCCGTTTTGTTTTAGCCAGAGCTTTCATGATTTCCTCCATGTTTTTTTAAATTCTCATATAACTCTGATAGTAATGGAATATTGCTGATTTATCATCAAGAATCGTCAAAAAACAGCCGGCCTTTACAGACCGGGAATAATATTGTAAAATGTGAATATATTAAATTCCAATACATCTAAATAAGAATTGCATCAGTCCGACCGGTCTGAAGTGTTCTTTTCGGAATTCCTGCGGAATCGCCGCAGTATTCGCCAGGCTGATATACGGGACAGCACCCCATGAAAAGCCACATATATATTTATACAAAGAGAAGGGAAAGGTACGCATGAAATTCAAAGCAATTGGTATTAATCAGCTGGATTCTATCGAACAGTTAAAAGATCTGCCGGCTGAATACACTAAAGTCTTAAAGGCTGTTTCAATGGTTCTTCCTTTCCGGGCAAACAACTATATAGTTGATGAATTGATAGACTGGAACAACATTCCTGAAGACCCTATTTTCCAGCTTACATTCCCCCAGCCGGGAATGCTGAAGAAGGAATACCTGGACCAGATTCTGGATCTGATTGATTCAAACGCACCGGAATCGGAACTGAACAAGCTGATAAACTCAATAAGGGAAGAGATGAACCCCCATCCCGCTATGCAGGTGGAAATGAATGTCCCCAGAGAGCAGGGAAAAGAACACAGGGGGATGCAGCACAAATATCCCGAGACAGTTCTGCTGTTCCCCAAACAGGGACAGATCTGTTCAGCCTACTGTACATATTGTTTCCGCTGGGCCCAGTTTTCCGGAATGGAGGATCTCCATTTCTCCGCTTCAGACCCCTATGAGCTTGTCAGATATCTGGAATCGCACCCGCTCGTCACCGATGTTCTGATTACGGGGGGTGACCCTTTGACCATGTCTACCAGGCTTCTGCGGCAGTACATCGAACCGCTACTGAAGAAACCGGGAAATCTCCGCTCCATCAGAATCGGTACGAAATTTCTCTCTTTCTGGCCCTACAGGTTTACCACCGACCGCGATGCGGAAGATCTGATGTCGCTTTTCAGGGAAGTCGTCGATTCGGGAATCCATCTGGCGTTGATGGCTCACTTCACCCATTACAGAGAGCTGGAAACGGAAGCCGTAAGAGAGGCGATTCTGGCCATAAGAAAAACCGGCGCCGAAATCAGAAGTCAGTCGCCCGTGGTGAAACACATTAATGACAGCGCTGATGTCTGGTCCTCCATGTGGCAGAAACAGGTGGAGCTGGGAATTATCCCCTATTACATGTTCATGGCGAGAAACACCGGAGCCAAGGAATATTTCAGCGTGACTGCGGCGGAGGCCTACGAAATCTTCACAGATGCCATAAGTCGCGTTTCAGGCCTGGGAAGAACGGTAAGAGGACCGGTTATGTCCTGCAGTCCGGGGAAAGTCCTGATTGACGGGATTGTGGAACTGGGAAGCCAGAGAGCCTTTGCTCTGAAGTTTCTCCAGGGAAGAAACCCCGACTGGGTGAACAGGATTTTTCTGGCCGAATACGATGAGAAAGCCGACTGGATGGATCAGTTTATTCCCTTCAAGGAAGATGAGTTCTTTTATGAAGAGGAATACGAGGAAATGAAGCAGCAGGCGCTAGCGAACTAAATCGTAATGATGCGGAGTTTTACCGCTTGTTTGATAAGCTCGGTCTGATGATCGAGCTTCATTTTTCTCATGATGTTGTCGCGGTGGACCGATACGGTTTTGGGGCTGACATTCAGTTTATAGGCGATTTCTTTATACCCTACCCCTTCAGCGAGAAGGCGGAAGATCTGCTGTTCCCTGGCTGTCAGGTTCTCGTAAAGAGAATACTCGTCATCTTCGTAATCGTTCAGCATTTTTTCCACTTCTTCGGACATCCAGAATTTCCTGCCCGCCGGATCGGAAACGGCACGGATAAGGAGGTCCAGAGAATCATCTTTCAGAAAATACCCCCGGTAACCTTCATTGATGGCTTTTTGCACGAAGTAGGGAGTCTTGTGCATGGATAGAAAGAACAGCTGCGAAACAAGAACCTCGCGCTTGAGCTCCTCCGCCAAATCAAAGCCGTTCTCCTCACCAAGAGTGATATCGATGATCGCCGCAGCCAAAGGGTTTTGACAGGCCAGATCGAGCGCTTCCCGGCTGTTTGCAGCATAAAGCAAACGGAAATCCTCGGGAATTTCCCCCTTCAATCCGCTGAATATGAGTTTATGGTCATCGACTATGAGGATATTTCGCATAATTCCACAGGGATATCAATTGAGATATCCGTACCTTCCCCCTCTGCAGAGCTGAGCTGATATTTCCCTTTAAGAAGATCCAGCCGGTATTTGATACTGTCCAGTCCGATCCCTTTTTTATAGATCAGATAAGGTTCAAAGCCCTTGCCGTTGTCTTTATATTTTATCGTGAGTGTCGGGTGGCTGTACACTATTAATAAATCTATCTCCGTCGCTTCTGAATGAATTCGCGAATTGGTCAGCACTTCCTGAATAATTCTGTAGATGTGAAGGGCGGCTAAAGGCGTCAGCCGCAAAGCGCCCAGCCCCACGGTCTTCCGGTTCAGCTTATAATCGGATAATACATTAAAATCGGCAAAAAGCGTTTCCAGATAATCCTTAAAGGAAATGTCCGGGTTATCCGGAGCTTTAAGCATCCGTGACAGATACCGGACCCGTCTGATAACGTCCGAGGCATAGTGTTCCATAAGATTGGTGTGTTCATCAATGGAATTGCGGCTGTTGAAATATCTTTTGATAACGGCCAGCTTCTGTGCTATGTCATCATGGAGCTCAAAGGCCAGCAAGCTTCTCTCTTTCTCCAGCTGGTCGTATAGCTTGCTGTTCGTTTCATTTCTCTCCTGTTCGAGCTGTATGACTTTGAAAGTCTCGAACTGGCTGATCCCCAGAAGGAGAAACATGGCTATGACCACAACCAGGATGAGTACATAGAGGACCCGGAATGTTTCTTCCCGGGCAACGGAGTGTTCTGAGATTTTTTCCTTCAACAGGGAGATTCTGTTGTACAGAGAGATGATATCTCCTTTGGATGCGAGAGTGAAATCTGCAGGAGAGGAGAGAACATCGCTGTAAAGAGTCAGTATGATTTCCATGCCGGGATAGGCGTACAATTGCTCTACCGATGTTTCAAGAACCGATAGCGAGCTGTCATGGCCGGGATATTCCGCGAGAGATTTTACGATGAGATTATCCACTTCTCCGATTTTGCCGTTAATCTCTTCTATCCTGTGTACGGCGGAGATGTGCAGATAAAGGAAAAAGGAAAGCAAAAAGAGCACAACCAGTACACCGGTTGCGAAAACGATTGAAGGCCTCATTATTTTGTTGATCAGCAGTTTACCCTTCATAAGCCCTATGATACCATTAAATATGGTTTTATATTACCTGATTGACCGGAAAAAGAGAATCCTTCTGTCGCTTTGCGCCATAGGAATCGCGACTCTATTAAATGGGATTTTCAGCTATCTCAACGAAATGGCGAACCTTCCCATATTTCTCGACTCTGTTTTTACGGTTATGACAGCCGCGCTTTTCGGTCTCTGGCCGGCGGTTGCGGTCGGATTGCTGAGCAACAGTTTTTTGGAACTGCTGAACGGCTTTCCCGGTTATTATGTCCCCTTTACGGTGGTTAATCTGTCAACAGCTCTGATCACGGCTCTTTTTGTCTATAAGAAAAAATTTGAAACCGCGACCCACGCTTTCTGGCTGATAATCATTCTGGCTACAGTCAATTCCCTGATGGGAGCTCTGATCGTGACTTTCGTTTTCGGGGGCTACACCAATCTCTCCATGGACAATATGGTAAGGGGCATTATCGTGACAGGACAATCTTTGTACACATCGACTTTTTTTGTCCGCATTATCGTTAACATCGTCGATAAGGGGCTCTCAGTTCTCCCATCATTCTTTCTCTACAAAAAGATTCAGGCATACTCCATCTCTGAAAAATGAGAGAAAAAATCAAACGGAATAATCGAATCTCCTCTACCATAATAATATGACTTTTTATGAACAGATTCAGCTGGTTCTGGATGAAATGGAATCGAACCTCGGCAAAAAGATGTCTATCGGAGATTACGCCGGGCTCGCCTGTATGTCCGAAGCAACGTTCTACCGTTATTTTACGGCTCTTACAGGTTTCTCGGTTAAAGAGTACTTGAGGCGCAGACGGCTGAGCGTGGCGGCTGAATCCCTGAAAAAAAGTCAGCGAACCATTCTGGATATCGCTCTGGAAGCGGGATATGAGAGTCATGAATCTTTTACCCGTGCCTTTCAGAGGGAATTCGGAATCAATCCCTCATCAATCCGGAAAAGCCGGCTTCCGGTCAGAGGGATCAACAGAAAGCAACTGATAGAGGAGCAATACATGGGAATTCTAATTAAGGAACTACATGACCGGAGTGTCGCCTATTACCGCGTTATTTCAAAATCACCGGAAAGAGATGCCTGGAACCATATAAAAAGATGGTCCGAAGAAACGGGGCTTTTTGATAAGCCCTACAGAATTTTCGGATACAATAATCCTTCGCCGGAAGAAATGACAAACAAAAAGGACAGAGAGGGAAACGAATACCCTGCGACGATAGGACATCCGGAATACGGATATGAGTTTATGATTACTGTGGACAGTGATTATCCGTCCGAAGAGGACGGCAGGGGTGTCGATTTCAAAACGATGAAAGGCGGCCGATTCGCCGTAATGAGTATAGGAGTCGGGTGTGAAGAGAATGATATCGCGAAAGGTTGGGGTAAATTCAACGCCCTTCTGAAGGAAGGCGGCTACAAAGCCGGGGGGAGATGGTACGAGGAACATCTGGACTTTGATATATCGCCGGAGAATCCGAACTGGCGTATGGATCTCTACGTGGAAATCGAATAGTTACGCCTCGCCGCGGAGTCCGATTTCATCGGCGACGGTTCGCATTCCCATAATAGTCAGGTCGATGACTTCCGATATTTCAAGTCCGAGTATGGCCGCTCCTTTTTCGATGATGGAGCGGTCGACTCCTGCGGCGAACCTCTTGTCCTTCCATTTCTTCTTAACTGATTTGGGAGTCATATCGAGAACGCTCTTCGAAGGGCGGACAAGGGCCGTTGTATTAACCAGGCCTGTCAGCTCATCAATAGTGAAGAGATATTTTTCCATCAGGCTCTGCGGCTCCACATCTGAGCAGATTCCCCAGCCGTGGCTCGCAACGGCTCGGCTCAGCTCTTCGGGCCATCCTGCTTCATTGAAAATCTCAGTCGATTTATGGCAGTGCTGATCGGGATACATTTCATAGTCGATATCATGAACCAGACCGACAAGTCCCCATCTCTCCACATCTTCACCCAGTTTTTCCGCGATATAGCGCATGACGGCTTCTACTGACAAAGCGTGTTTGTAGAGAGCATCCGATTTGTTGTATTTTCTGAAAAGTTCGAGAGCGTCTTCTCTGGATGGTATTGTTGTGGTCATAATAATCTCCCATATATATCAAAAAAAAGATCTGCCTCATATTCTGAAGCAGATCCTTTTATTTGACCAGTTATTTTTTACGGTTCGACGTCGAAGGGTTCCAGCCACTGATCGGAACCTCCGATCAGGGCGGGAAGGCTGATCAGATACATATCCTGACCGGTCCTGATGCGGAATTTTTCTTCAATCACTTTTTCCATTCCTTTATCCAGATAGGTAACGGTGATCTTATGCCCCTGGCCGACAACATCTTCCTTGATGCGGTCCCTCTTGAAAATCTCTCTGTCCTCTCCTCTGTCTACTTTCACTTCAAGCATGTTAAGGGCAGCGTACTCTACACCGCCCAGAGTAACAGTCTTATTGTCGAGCAGAAGAGAATGCCCTTTTCCCGTAAAATAGAAAAACAGAGCCAGCAGAACGAGAAGGGCGAGAGCCGCCGATCTGATTGCGATGCGTTTCATTTATTTCTCCTCCTGCGCTTCGGCCAGAGCCGTTCCGGCCCGTTCTTTCTCTTTCAGTTTCCGGTAGGCGTAGAGAACCAGAGCGATGGAGATAACGCCGTAGGATACGAATACCCTGAAGTACTCGCCCAGCTGGGCCTGTCCTATAAGGTTCTTCCCCGCCATGGGGGAAATGACGAACATAAGGTGAAAAAGAGTTACGCCCAGAAAGGCGTGGCTGATTTTCCCCTTGTTGACCGAAGCCCCGCCAACCAGCAGAGCGGCGATGGAGAACATCCCCACCTGCTCGTGAGAGTTATAGGTATTAAGCGTTCCGATATTCTGCAGATAGAGAATCATGCCGAAACCGGCCAGAACGGTGGAGATGATAATGGCGATGATTCTTGTTCTTTCCACATTGATACCCGCCGACTCGGCCACATGCATATCCTGCCCGATGGCCCTCATATCCTGTCCCAGCTTGGTTTTTCTGAACCAGACGATAAAAAGGCAGACAAGAGCAATGACAATAAAGGTCGCTACGGGAATCTGGATGTTGCCTATCTTCAAGGGAATCAGGGAATCGAGAGTCTGCCTTATATTGATAAGATTGACTGTATTTCTGATTCCGTATCCCCTGGACAGAACCATCGAGGGATTGCCTATGGGAATGATGCTTCCCATGCCGTAGAGAACAACAAGCTGATAAACCCCGTTCATAAAGAAGGCGAGAATAAATCCCGTTACCATCTCACGGCCTTTAGCCATATTGAGGATCTTGCCGCTCATCCATCCCAGAAGAATGGAAAGGGGAACGGAGAGAATCATGGCAAGGCCGATGCCCTGAAGTCCCACGATATTCCAGTTGGTTACGAAAATCAGACCGATCTGACCGGCCATGGCTCCCAGAACCATCCCGAAGTTCAGTCCCATTCCGGCCATGATGGGAACCAGAAGAGAAAGAACGAGAAAACTGTTGCGCGACAGACGGATAATTATCTCCTGCACCAGATAATCGACGGAAAAACCCGAATAGGGCACGCCGATGGAAATTATAATGAGGAACAGTATGGGAACGGCATTGCTTTCAAGAAAGTAGATAACCGATTTCTTATCGGGTTTCTTCATTATTTAGCCCCCTTTTTCACTCTTGTGAGAGCGTAGATAATCATACCGTTGGAAACGATGATACGGATAACTTCCGACATATCGGTCTGAATCAGAGAGTTCATGACCGAGGGAGTCATAGTCAGAATTCCCTGAAAGAGAAAAGCCCCGATCAGAACGTTCAATATGGAAGCCTTGTTGACCGAAGCCCCGCCGATCAGAATAGCCGCTACAGCGGGGAAAGCCATATAAAAGGGCCCCATATAGAGCTGAATGAACCCGAAACTCTGTTGATAAACCAGAATGCCAATAGCTCCCAGCCATGTGGACAGGATAACCGAAATAGTTCTGGTTCTGTCGATATTGACACCCGATGCTTTTGCGAAAACGGGATTGGAGCCGACCGCTGTCATGGCCGTTCCCGTTCTGGTTCTCATAAAAACCCAGACCAGGAAGTTGAGAAGGAGCACGAAGAGAATCATGCCCGTGGGAAAAACGAAACCGCCGATGCGGATGGCCAGGAAATCACTCAATGCGTGGAGGTAATACCCCTCGACGGATATGGTAGTCCTGAGACCGGCACCGCCGTATCCCCAGATCATGGTCGGGTTATTGTAGGGCAGGAGAAGCCACATGATGCACATGAAGGCGACCGATGAGAATCCCACATAGGTGGCGATCATCATCTCTCCGCCCTTTACCCTGTTCAGGAGGGCGCCGTATCCCCAGCCGAAAAGCACGGCGAAAGGTGTGGCCAGAAGGATGGCGATAAAAAAGGACATGGGTCCTGATGCGCCGAGCTGCATACTCAGCGTTCCGCCAAGCAGACCGGCTATAATCCCCAGAGGAAGGCCGAAATTAAGCCCGCATCCTGAGTGGATCATGGGAACCATGGCCAGAACCAGAATCCCGTTCATACCGAAACGGACCAGTGTATCATTGAGCGATGTGCTGATTTTAACTCCGGCAAAGGGCGCTATGATAAATAAACTTAAGAGGAAAAAACCGATGATAAGCCTGGGCCATCCGGTCTTTTCCACAATTTTCTGCAATGGATTCATTTTTTATCCCCTTTGGAATCGACTTTACCGAGCATAAGCAGACCGAAGGCTTTGGACGGTTCACTTGCGGGAAGAATGCCTGAAATGCGACCTTCATCGACAATGGCAATGCGATCGCTGATGGATCTCAGCTCTTCCAGTTCCGAAGAAATGATAATAATGGTGGTTCCCTTATTCCTGTTATATTCCTTGAGCGTATCAAGTACGATTTTTTTGGCTCCTACATCAATTCCCCTGGTCGGTTCGGATACGAAAAGAATATCCGGTTCGACGACAAAGGCTTTCGCCAGACAGACCTTCTGCTGATTCCCGCCGGACAACTCCTTCGCGTTCTGTCGGGGGCTCATGCATTTTATCTCCAGCGCCTCGATGTAATGATTGGCAATTTCCTCGATCGCTTTGTCATCGCGCATTCTGAACAGACCGCCGAGAACCGGTTTGAGAAAGCGATTCTGCATCTGCATACCTGTAAAGGAGATGTTCCAGTCTATCGGTTCATCCAGCAGGAGACCAACATCGCGCCGGTCTTCCGACACAAATGCCATGGACGAATCGAGCGCTTCACGCGGGTTATTCAGGGGAATGGATTTTCCATCGATAAAAACTTCCCCCCCTGCGGGATAGAGGCCCATAATTCCGTTGGGTATCCCCAGTTTGCCCTGACCGGCCAGCCCCCCGATCCCGAATATTTCCCCTTTGTTGATTTCCAGAGAGATATCCCGGACTGTCTCCCCGGGCATATCGACCCAGAGATTTTTCACAGTCAGATGGGGCTCATCGAAAGTTCTTACTTTGGCCCTGTCTCCCTCGGCCTGGATCTCCCGGCCGACCATGGCCTGGGCGATCTCCTCGATATCGGTCTGATCGGTCGGCTTTTCCTGAATGATCCGTCCGTCCCGGAGAACCAGAGTTTTGTCTGTAATATCTATAATTTCCTGCAGCCTGTGGGAGATGAAGATAATAGCTATCCCCTCCTCCGACAATTTGCGCATTGATTTCAGAAGGATTTCCGCTTCCGATTCCGTGAGAACCGCCGTCGGCTCATCGAGGACCAGAAGCTTGACATTTTCTTTTTCCAGCTCGCGGGCGATTTCCGTAAACTGTTTGTGACCTACAGGCATTTCGCTTACAGGAGTATTCTCATCTAATTTGACACCGACCTTCTCAATGGCAAGCTCCGCTCTTTTTTTCATTTCCGCCCGGTCGAGAAGCCTCATCCGGTCGCCGAAGAGTTCGGTCATAAAATTGTAGTTGGTCGATTCCCTGTTCAAAAGGATATTTTCGGTTGCCGTAAATCCGGGAAGGAGAGAGAATTCCTGATGAACCATCCCGATACCGTCATCGAGAGCTTCAAGGGGGCTTTTGTACGAAACGGGTTTTCCCTCAAGGAGAATCTCCCCTCCATAACCTCCTGTTTCGTGAATAACCGTCATCCCGAAGAGAATTTTCATCAACGTCGTTTTTCCCGCGCCGTTTTCACCGACAAGACCGAGGATTTCTCCCCTTTCAATAGCAAAACTGACATCTTTTAAAACGACATTGCCGAAAAAATCCTTGGTTACATTCCGCATTTCCAGCAGAGGTGCGTTCTGACTCATTTATTACCTCTATTTTTAATGGAACAGATACAAGAAGGGCGGAGAAGCACCTGCTTCCCCGCCCCAATCCAGCGATTTTATTTTACAGTAAAGTATTTTTCAGGAACTTCCACATCGGGAGTTCCCATGTATCCTTTGCCCATGATGTAAGTATCCTGGTAGATAAGGATGTGGTTGTCAGCTCTGACTCCGGTTCCCGCATCTGTGTAGAAGCTGCCGTTCCACTCGGCACCCGGTGTGAACTTGGCGTAAGCTTTCTGCAGGTCGGACATTTTAAGGAGCTCCGATTCGCCTTTGATTACGTTCATGGCGTGCTGCCCCAGACCGGCTGTTGTTGTATAGCCGTAGGAATAAGCCCATGTACCGAATCTTCCGGCTCCGCCTTTCTCTTTGATCGTGGCTTCAACTTTTTTCAGGATCGCCGGGAAATCGCCCTGCTCGGCTGAAAGGTCAATACCAAGAGCTCCGGGATAACCCATGAGCGGAGAGGGAAGGTCGGCTTCAACAAAGTATCCGCCGTATTCGATAAGCTGCTTCAGCAGAGGTTCCGTATGCGCGTCGTTAGTACAGAAGAAAGCTGTGTTCTGTCCGTATTTATCGATCCATGCGGGAACTTTTTCCAGAATGAACTGCTGGGCACCGGCGACGCCGACATCGCTTGTGGGGTCGGGAGCAGTTTCGAAAACGAATTTGATTCCCATATCAGTAGCAGCCGCTTCGAAGATGGCTCTTCTTCTGGCCAGAGTCTCATAACTCATGTGCCTGGGGAAAGAGATATGAACGAAAGTGTCCACGCCCAGCTTTTTGGCTGTATCGATGATGAGGTAACCTCTGGCAACAAAGTCGTTATTGATCGCCAGGTCGGCGGCGCTTTCGATTGTTGCGGGATCTTCATGGGCTTCTCCTGCTATAAGGAGGATGTCCGGTCTTTTTTCGCGAACCCGTCTGAAGGCTTCTGTCGTACCGGGAATAGCCTGGTTGACGACGATGGCTTTCATCATGGGGTCATCGGCGAGACCGACGATCTGGGACATGGTTGTCTCCATTTCCTGCATGAAGTTGTCGGGATAGGTCACGTGCTGGATCATTCCTCCCTCTGCGACGGAACCGTACTCTTCGATCAGTCTTTCGGCACCGCGAAGATCATCTTCAGACTGGGATACTGTTCCCGTTACAATACCGATGTGAAACTGTTCACCTGATTCGGAACCGGCTTCCTGGCTTCCTCCCGCATAGACGGAAGAGGCAAGAAGTGCTGTCATCAGAAGAAAGACAAACAATTTTTTTTTCATTCTTTTCCCCTTTTTTTGTTTAGATAAATTTATCTTATGACGGAAAATTCGGGCTGACAAGTTTTTTCGGGCCTTTTCTACTAATAGCGAATTTTGAGCACCTTGTTTTTACTATCTTCTCTTTTTACACCCTTCCATATTTCGTATTTCATGTTTTTAATTCGTTTCTCGTACATAAATCTTCAATTAGTCACCCCTTCGTGTGATAGAGGAAGAAAACTCAACTCCCGGGCACATCTATACGTATTCCGCACATAAAAGCGAATACAAAACGCAAAACTCCTATATAAACACCATTTACATCACTAAATGACTATCAAGAGCCTATTTTGATAATTTTTTTACGATTTAAAACATTAATGCTTTATGTATTTCAATTTTCGGGTGTATGATAAGAGATTTCGAAATCAGCAAAGGCCATTTTACTTAAACTATATTTACATATTCCCGTTACTACTCCATAATATTGGAAAATATAAGGAGTTTTACTAATGAAAAAAGTACTATTACTGTTACTTGCCTTGACTACGATTTCCGTTTCAGGCTTCGCAAAAGGTCAGCAAAGTGCCGACGGAGATATGCCGGCCGCCGCTGGAGACAGCAAAGCCGGAGGAGTACTCGTTTTCGCCCATTCGGGAGATGCCGTAGGTCTTGACCCCGCCAGAGAGACTGATGGCGAATCATTCATGATCGCCGACAATATCTACAATTGTCTGGTTGAGTTTAAACCCGGAACGACTGAAGTTATGCCCGCACTGGCAAAAAGCTGGGATGTATCCGCTGACGGGTTGGAATACGTTTTTCACCTGAGAGAGGGTGTAAAATTCCATGACGGAACCGATTTCAACGCCGACGCGGTTGTTTTCTCCCATATGAGACAGCTCGATGAGAACCATCCGTATTTCGAATACGGCCCCTGGAAATACTGGGGATATATGGATATGAGCGCCATTGTTAAAGATATTGAAGCTGTAGATACATACACTGTAAAATACACTCTTAACAAGCCCGAAGCTCCCTTTATCGCCAACCTGGCTATGAACTTCGCTGTTATCGTTTCCCCCACAGCTGTTGAAATGTATAAAGAAGACTACACAAACAACCCCGTTGGAACCGGTCCTTTCAAATTCGTTTCCTGGACGAAAGATGACAACATCGTTGTTGAAAGAAACGAAGACTACTGGGGACAGAAAGCCTACCTGGACAGAGTTATCTTCAAAGTCATCCCCGATGCAACGGCGAGAACTCTGGCTCTCAAGAAAGGCGAAGTTGATATTATTGACTTCCCCTCTCCCGAAGATATCCCCGGAATCAAAGCGACCGATGGTCTCAAAGTTGTCGAGCAGGCCGGCCTTAACGTAGGTTACCTGGCACTCAACTGTGAAAAAGAGCCTTTCGACAACAAACTGGTTCGCCAGGCTGTCAACTACGCCATCAACAAACAGGACATCATCGACGGTGTGTACGGCGGAATGGGACAGGCTGCCAAGAACCCCCTTCCTCCCGGAATGTGGTCCTATAACGATGAAATCGAAGATTATCCCTACGATCCCGCAAAAGCCAAGGCTCTTCTCGCCGAAGCCGGATACGCTGACGGATTCTCCACGACTCTCTGGGCCATGCCCGTTTCCAGACCTTACAACCCCAATGGTAAGAAAGTTGCCGAAATCATGCAGGCAAACCTGGCCGATGTGGGCATCGATGCCGCTATAACCTCCTATGACTGGGGTACTTACCTGGACAAGACTGACATGGGCGAGCACGACATGGCTCTTCTCGGATGGACCGGAGACAACGGCGACCCCGACAACTTCCTCTGGGTTCTCCTTTCCGCTCCCGCCGCGGTGAAACCTGCCGGAAACATCGCATTCTGGAAAAACGAAGAGTTCACTTCCATCATAAAGGAAGCAAAAGAAACAGCTGATCAGGCCAGAAGAACCGCTCTTTACGAAGAAGCTCAGGTTATCTTCAAAGAAGAAGCTCCCTGGGTAACTCTGGCACACTCACTCGTAGTAGAGCCTATGAAAGAAGAAGTTATGGGATTTGTACTCTACCCCACAGGAAAGAGAGTTTTCTCTGAAGTATGGCTTCAGAAATAATTGATTGATTAAAAAAAGAATTCGGGCAGAGGCGCTGCAAAGTGTCTCTGCCTTTTAATTGGAAAAAACAGAATGCTTAAATACATCTTAAAAAGACTGGCTCTTCTTCTTCCAACTCTTTTCGGTGTCGTAACACTGGTATTTTTTATGATAGCCCTTGCACCGGGAGATCCGGCGCGGGTTATGCTGGGAGAAAGAGCGACAGCCGAGAGCGTGGAGCAGCTGCGCCATGATCTGGGGCTGGATAAACCTCTCTATGTGCAGTACGGACTCTATCTCCAGAGGGTCGTTAAACTCGATCTGGGAAAGTCCATTAAATCGGGACAGAAAGTCTCCGAAGAGATCTGGGATCATTTCCCGGCCACGATCGAGCTGACTATCTGGGCCATGATCTTCTCCACGGTTGTGGGGATAATCATCGGAGTCCTTTCGGCTACGAGGAAAAACGGATGGATCGATTTCGCCTCCATGGGAGGGGCGCTGATGGGGGTATCCATGCCTGTCTTCTGGCTGGCACTTGTTCTCATCATGATCTTCTCCGTACATTTTGATATGTTTCCCACCGGCGGACGTATGAATATCCGCTATTACTTCACTCCCATTACAGGACTTTATGTTCTGGACGGCATTCTTATCTTCCTTAAATCGGGAGATATCAAAGTCTTTATCTCGGCACTCCATCATCTGGTACTGCCCGCTATCGCCCTCGGAACCATCCCGCTGGCTATCATTGCGAGAATCACGAGGAGTTCCATGCTGGAAGTTCTCAATCAGGACTATATAAAAACAGCCAGAAGCGCCGGAATCAAAGAGAGAAAGGTGATCTACCGCTACGCTTTAAAGAATGCTCTGCTTCCTATTATAACTGTCATCGGGCTCCAGTTCGGGCTGCTCCTTTCGGGTGCCATTCTGACCGAGACGGTTTTTGCCTGGCCGGGGATTGGAAAATGGATATACCATGCCATTGAAGCCCGGGACTATCCCGCCGTTCAGGGAGGCATCATAGTTATTTCGACGACATTCGTCCTAATCAATCTTGTTGTGGATATTCTCTACTCCATTGTCAATCCGAAAATCAGGCTCAGTTAGGTGGAGAAATAAATATGGAAAATACAGAACAGAAAACACTTGAAAAAAACAGCCTGTTCAGAGAAGCCCTGTTTCAACTCAAAGGAAACAAACCGGCTATCATAGGCTTTATAATTATTGCGGCTTTTATCATAATGGCCCTTTTCGCACCCTATCTGACCCCCTTCTCACCGACGGATCAGGATATTTCCATAAGGAAAACAGCTCCTTTTGTAACGGAACATCTGCTGGGAACAGACGACCTCGGCAGAGACCTTCTGACAAGAATCATCTTCGGATCGAGGATATCTCTTATAATTGGAACTATTTCCGTAGGCATATCCCTCACGTTCGGAATTCTTATCGGGTTGCTCAGCGGCTATATCGGCGGCTGGTTTGACAATATTGTCCAGCGGCTTGTCGATATCATGCTGGCCTTCCCCTATATCCTGCTGACGATTGTTATCGTAGCCCTTCTGGGGCCGTCACTGGTCAACGCGATGATCGCCATAGGTATTTCACAAATCCCCAGCTATATCAGAGTCGTAAGAGCCTCGGTACTGGCGGAAAAGGAAAATGATTACGTTACGGCCGAAAGGTCCCTGGGAGCTTCTGACTGGGAGCTTATGTTCAAATCGATTCTTCCCAACTGTATCGCGCCTATTTTCGTTCAGGCGACACTGGGTATCGGAAACGCCATTCTCAGTTCGGCAGCGCTGTCCTTTCTCGGTCTCGGCGCTCAGCCGCCGACTCCTGAATGGGGACTTATGATTGCCAGCTCCCGGGAATTCGTCACGTCTGCCTGGTGGATCGTCACTTTCCCCGGTATAGCCGTCTTCCTGACGGTACTGGGATTCAACCTGCTGGCCGACGGATTGCGCGATGTTTTAGACCCAAGGATGAAAAGCTGATATGAAAAATACAAACACAAATGAAACGCTCCTATCCATGGAGAATGTCAATGTCAGTTTCAAAACTCACAGAGGAACTGTCAGGGCTGTCCGTGACCTTAACCTGAAAATACGCAAGGGCGACACTCTGGCTCTGGTCGGAGAATCGGGATGCGGGAAATCGGTTACGGCCCATACGATCAACCAGCTGATCCCCATGCCTCCCGGCGTCATCGAAAGCGGCAAGGTCGTTTTCGAAGGACGGGATCTTCTGAAACTGGATATCAAAGAAGTCGCCAAGTTGCGGGGAGAGAAGATATCCATGATCTTTCAGGAACCCATGACTTCGCTCAACCCGGTCTTCAAAATCGGAGATCAGATCGCCGAAGTCTTTATGACCCACCGGAAAATCTCCAAAAAGGAAGCTCTGAAAAGAACAGTCGATCTTCTCAATCTGGTTAAGATACCGGCAGCGGAAAAGAGAATTAACGACTACCCCCATCAGCTGTCGGGAGGAATGAGGCAGCGCGCCATGATAGCCATGGCCCTGGCGTCTCCGGAACCGGGACTGCTCATCGCCGACGAGCCGACGACGGCTCTGGACGTAACCATTCAGGCGCAGATTCTCCGGCTCATTTCCGATCTGAAAAAAGACGTGAACATGTCCGTCCTTCTGATTACCCACGATATGGGAGTCGTAGCGGAAACGGCGGACCGGGTCGTCGTTATGTATGCCGGCAGAAAAGTCGAGGAAGCCGATGTTTTCTCCCTGTTCGAGAATCCGAAACACCCCTATACGCTTGGGCTGCTCAACTCTCTTCCCTCCAACGAGAAATATCGCAACGCGGAACGGCTCGAGGCCATAAAAGGTACCATTCCCGATCTGCTGACAATCGGCGATGGCTGTCCCTTTGAAAACCGGTGCCCCAATGCCGGCCCCAAATGTTCCGGAACCTTCCCAGAAGAGACAAAAATCGGGGAAGACCATTCGGTCTGGTGCCACTACCTTGAGAATCAGGAGCCTTCAAAATGAAAGAGAATTTACTGGAAGTTAAAAACCTGAAAACCTATTTCACTTTGAAAAGCGACAGGATCGGGGCCGAACCGGAAGTGGTCAAAGCTGTCAATGATCTGTCCTTTGAAGTGAAAAAAGGGGAAATCCTCGGTGTCGTCGGCGAATCGGGCTGCGGAAAGTCGACGCTGGGCAAAACCATTATGCGTTTGAACCATAAAACCGAGGGAACCATAAGCTATAAAGGTTCGGAAATATTCGATCTGGATAAAAATGAACTGAAGGATTTCCGGAAAGAGATGCAGATGGTCTTTCAGGATCCCTTCTCTTCTCTCAATCCCCGGAAAAAAGTCGGAGACCTGCTGGCCCAGCCGCTTAAGATTCACGGCATGACCGATAAAAAGGAAATCGATGAGAAAATCGACGCCATTATGAGAGAAGTGGGAATCAACCCCGCCTACAAAGGACGGTTTCCCCATCAGTTTTCCGGAGGCCAGAGACAGAGAATCGGAATCGCCCGGGCTCTGATGCTCAATCCCGAGTTTATAATCTGCGACGAAGCAGTTTCGGCTCTGGACGTTTCAATTCAGGCCCAGGTGATCAACCTGCTCCTGGATCTTCACGATAAATACGGCTTCACCTATATTTTTATCGCCCATGATCTGGCCGTCGTCGAGTTTATCTCCACACGGATTCTGGTTATGTATCTGGGCAAGATCGTTGAAACGGCTGACAAGGATGTACTGGTCAAAACCCATATGCATCCCTATACGAAGGCGCTGTTCAACGCTTTCCCCGCGACCGATCCCCACGGGCGGGAGAATAAAGAACAGGTGGTGATGGGGGATGTTCCCTCGCCGATCAAACCGCCGTCGGGCTGCCATTTCCACCCCCGCTGCCCCCATGCGAAGGACATCTGCCGGGAGAAATACCCGGAACTGAAGGAAGTGGAACCGGGCCATAAAGTGGCCTGCTGGCTCTACGAATAAAAAGATTTTCTTGAATGCAAGCTGCTGAAAAAGCCTGAACGGCCGGATCGGCAGCTTTTTTTACAATTAACTGATTCTTAACATAACCCTAATCTTTTCCAAAAATAGCTCCCCTATCTTGTGTTCAACAAAAGAGAATAATTTGCAATGCAAATATATAAAGGAGTTTTTTACGATGAAAAAAGCACTGACAATGGTACTGGCCGCTCTTGTAGCCGCAACTGTATTCGCCGGCGGACAGCAGGAAGGCGCTAAAGCTGATGATGGAAAATTCGCATGGATTATCGAATCTGAAGACGGAGTTCTTCCCGGAGTCAATCCCCTTGAAGTAAGCGGAGACATAATCACCGCGGGATCTTCCACAGTATTCCCCCTTTCCGAAGCCATGGCTGAAAGATTCGCCGATGAAGGTTACGCCTTCAACATAACAGTTGACTCAATCGGTTCAGGCGCCGGATTCGAAAGATTCTGCGTTGCCGGAGAAACCGATATCTCCAACGCATCCAGACCTATAAAAGACAAAGAGAGAACAGCCGCTGCCGAAATCGGAAGAGACCCCATCGAGTTCAGAGTGGGAACAGACGCCCTTGCCGTAACCGTTTCAAAAAACAACACTTTCGTTAAAGATGTAACTATGGAAGAACTGGCTAAAATCTTCACTGCTGAAAAATGGAGCGATGTAAGATCCAGCTGGCCCAATGAAAAAATCCTCAAGTTCATCCCCGGAACGGACTCGGGAACTTTCGACTACTTTGTTGAAGAAGTATACGATAAAGATTCCGCCGCTCTTCTCGGAGCCTCGGACCTGCAGATGTCTGAAGATGATAACATCCTCGTACAGGGTATCTCCGAGTCTCCCTACGGAATCGGTTTCTTCGGATACGCTTACTACGTTGAAAACAAAGATATCCTCTCGGTCCTCAATATCGACGGTGTCGAGCCCAACAAAGCCAACGTAGACGCAGCAGCCTACCCCCTGGCAAGACCTCTGTTCATCTACTCCGATGCCCAGATTATGAAATCCAAGCCCCAGGTTGCCGCTTTCATCGCCTTCTACCTGACTTATGTCAATGAAGAAATTACAAGAGTCGGTTACTTCCCCGCCAACGAAATTGTTCTGGACGGCGGAAAACAGGCCTGGCTGAAAGCTGTCGAAGGGATGTACTGATTCATTACTTTCGCACAGAAAAGCTGAAATGATAACGAAGACCGCATTCCTGCGGTCTTCTTCTTTTTCAGGGATTGGCCTTCAGCTCCTCCTCGAGCTTCCCCAGCTCTCTTTCGATCCAGAGCCGGGAAGGCGGCAGACCGTTCTCTAAAAGATAGGCTCTGAAATCCTCTAGGTGAAGTTTAGCTTCATCGCGTAAATTCAATCTGACTTCAGAGTAAACCAGATTATAGTAAATATCGCAGATTTCCTCTCTGCCCCTCGATAACCGGGGATAGAGAATTCCGATTCCCGCAGACCTTGCCTCTTCCCAACGTCCCTGCCGATTCAATTCAGTCAGATCCTCACCGCTTTCAATTGTGGAACAGCCGTTCAGGATGAAAACCAATAATAGTGATAACCATGCCATTACTTTTCGTCTCATATAGACCTCCTGACTCAAAACTAGGGTCATATATGAAATTCAGATATAGAACTTCAGGTGGATTTTTCCCCAATCTTCAGTAATTCCCAACGGCTTTTGATTTCCAGCTTCCGGAAAATGTTATTGATATGCTTTTTTACAGTCGATTCGGCGATAAAATACTTTTCAGCTATATCCCTGTTCGTTTCGCCCTTCAGAATTGCTGATACGATTTCGTTTTCCCTTTTTGTAAGCGAATCCCTGTTAAATGCGATCCGGCTTTTCTCTATATGGCTGTTTCTGATTAATGAGATGAGAAAAACGGCAGCGAATGCCGTCAGGCATAGGGGATAAAAATCCATAAAGAGAAAAAAATCCCAGTAAAACAATGATTCCAATAGATCAATAAAAACCGGAACAAATGTTGCCAGAGAGATAACGCACATATACCGCAGAAGAGGAATGTAACGATTGTTGATGTTGTCCCTGTTCCCGAGAGAGATAAATAAAACCAGAGGGACATAGAGAACTGCGGCCGTCAGCGTCATCGTTGAATAAAAGACAGTGCCTGTCACAGCGATAGGTAACACCACATAATCGAGAGTCTTTCTGAGCCTGGCGGGAAGAAAGGTATGGGCAAAGAAAATATATAAAAGCGTTCTGATCCGGCTCATATCCCGGGCAAGATAAAGCAAAGCCGTTCTTTTTCCGTCACCGGCAACAATTTGGGACCAATAGAGATCCCCGAAGACAAGCAATAAATGAAGCGAACTGAAAAGAATAAAGAGAAGAAAACTGTAATTCTCTCTCCTTTTCATATCCCTCTTCAGCCAGGTTGCTATGACAAGACAAAAACCGATCGATGAAAATCCGGTCAGTAGATAGTAGAGCATTCTAAGATGAATCATAAGTTTGATTATAAACCGCCTGACGATTTAACACAATTCTAACAATACATTAACCAATTACCAAAACTCAGCTGATATTTTCACAAGCGACAATCAAAGATCTGTTAAAGGATATCAAATGGCAGAAATAGACATGAACTGGTACAAGCCCAGGCCCAAGTATCATGAGAAATTCATTCAGTGGTTTCTCCTGTTCTGTGCGGCGGTGAGTATCTTTATAACACTGGGGATTATTTTAATCCTCGGAAAGGAATCACTTCTCTTTTTCAAGGAAGTCAGTATAGTCGAGTTTCTGACTTCGACAAAATGGCAGCCCATGATTGAAGAATTCGGCGTATGGCCACTTCTGAACTCCACACTGACCACAAGTTTTATCGCGATGGCTGTGGCGGCGCCCCTGGGACTTTTCGTCGCAATCTATCTGAGTGAATACGCAACAGACAAAGTAAGGGGAACCCTGAAGCCGATACTGGAAATCCTCGCAGGGATTCCCACAGTCGTTTACGGGTATTTCGCCCTGACGTTTATGACGCCGTTGCTCAGACTGATTTTCGGCGCCGATACCGTGGATATCTACAATACGGCCTCTGCCGGTCTGGTTATGGGGATACTGATTCTCCCACTGGTCACTTCGATAACCGAAGACGCCTTGAAAGCCGTTCCCTACTCTCTCAGGGAAGCTTCCTTCGGACTAGGCGCGACAAAACTGGAAACGAGCCTGAGCGTCGTTGTTCCCGCCGCATTCAGCGGTATAGCCGCCGCTTTTATTCTCGGGCTGAGCCGCGCCGTCGGAGAGACGATGATCGTAGCCCTGGCTGCCGGAGCGGGGCCGAACTTCACATTTAATCCCTTTGAAGCGGCGGAAACCCTTACGGGCTACATAGTCAGGATCTCCGGAGGGGACATCAGCTACAACACGGTTGACTACAACAGCATATTCGCCCTGGGCCTCCTTCTGTTTCTCATTACGCTGACCCTGAACATAATCAGCCGCAGACTGGTCCGCAAATATCAGGAGGTTTACGATTAATGACCGATTTTACCGACAACGTGAAACGCCGCATGAAGATAAGCAGCGGCTGGAATATGGTTTTCACAATTTCAACTGTCATCGGCATCATTATGCTGATTCTGCTGCTGCTCAATATCATCAATGGCGCTTTCGGCTATGTGGTTATTGAAAACACCATAGAACCGACAGAACTTGTCAGTTCGGGAAATCTGGACGAACTTCAGAAAGAAGATCTGATCGGGATTCTGGAAGCGAACCTCTCGAAAGGGCTGATACGCCGCTTCGAGAATGAAAAAGCCCTTGCCGACCGGTCGAAAACAGAGATCATGTCTCTTGTTTTTGAAAGAATCATTGAGCCGAGAGTCATAGAAAGCTGGACTCTGTCGGAATCCATCCTCGGGAAGAAAGCCATTTTTACCCATTGCAAAGAAGAATACCCCAGAGGCCACATTCAGTTCCGTTCCTGGCTGAACGGGAATTTTCTGACAAAACAGCAGTCGAGCACTCCCGAGTTCGCCGGAATCAGAACAGCCATTATCGGCAGTTTTATGATCATAATCATAACGGTTCTCTTTGCCTTCCCTGTCGGGGTGAGCGCAGCCATTTATCTGGAAGAATACGCAACGGATAACAGATTCACCCGGTTTATTCAGGTGAACATCTATAACCTCTCCGGCGTCCCCTCCATCATTTACGGTCTGCTGGGATTGACGGTTTTCGTTCGCTGGATGGGACCTTTGACCAGCGGCATTATTTTCGGTCTGAACGATCCTTCGACTTCCAACGGAAGAACCATTCTATCGGCCGGACTGACGCTCGGACTTCTCATCCTGCCGATTATCATCATCAATGCTCAGGAAGCCATCAGGGCCGTCCCCCAGTCTCTCCGCCAGGCGGGATACGGAGTCGGCGCTACAAAATGGCAGATAATATGGTCCCATGTTCTGCCGAATTCAATGGACAGGATCCTGACCGGAACCATTCTGGCCGTTTCGAGAGCCATCGGGGAAACAGCCCCGATCGTTGTAATCGGTGCCTCGACTTTCCTATCGGTCGATCCCTCCAATATTTTCTCGAAGTTTACAACCCTGCCCATACAGATATATCAGTGGACTGCGAGGCCGCAGCCCGAATTCAGACATGTCGCAGCCGCCGCGATTCTGGTACTGCTGGCCATGCTGCTGACGATGAACGGATTTGCGATTTTCACCAGAAACAGACTAAACAGGAAAAGGAGTGCCAACTGATGAGCTCTCTAATGGAAGAAAACATGGAAATGAAAATTATGGAAAACAGTACTGCCGAAAAGGATTATGTAGTCTCGCTTAAGGACCTGAATGTATATTACGGCGATTTTCACGCAGTGGACAACGTCAACCTCAACCTCGAAAAAAACAAAGTTACAGCCCTGATCGGACCTTCGGGCTGCGGAAAGAGCACGGTTCTCCGCTCTATAAACAGAATGAATGAACTCCTGCCTGAAACAAAGGTTGAAGGCGAAATACTCTTCGACGGCATCAATATCAACCAGGCTAAAGTGGATGCCGTAGCCGTACGGAGACGAATCGGTATGGTGTTCCAGAAGCCCAACCCCTTCCCCAAGAGCATCTATGAAAACATTGCCTGGGGGGCAAAAATCAACGGGTACAAAGGCGATATGGATGAGCTGGTGGAAAATTCCCTGAAAAAAGCCGCTCTCTGGAATGAAGTGAAAGACAAACTGAAGCAAAGCGCCATGAGACTTTCGGGCGGACAGCAGCAGAGGCTATGTATAGCCAGAACCATCGCAGTAGAACCGGAAGTGATTCTGATGGATGAACCGGCCTCGGCTCTGGACCCCATTGCGACCGGACGGATCGAAGAATTGATCTTCGAATTGAAGGAAAACTTTACCATAGCCATTGTGACCCACAATATGCATCAGGCGGGACGTATCAGCGATTACACGGCCTTTTTCCTGGTCAACAATGACAGGAAGGGGCATCTGGTCGAATACGGTGTTACAAACGACCTCTTCCTCAATCCGAAAGACAAAAGAACCGAAGAATATATCAGCGGTAAGTTCGGCTGATATCCAGAGAGATCTGCTGAGGAAAAAGAATAAGGAGCTGTATAAAAACATGGAAGTCAGAACCCATTTTCACAATGAATTGAATAGAGTATTCCGGGACGTTATCACCATGGGGGATATGGTCCGGGAATTATTGAATAAAGGTCTGGACAGTCTGCTCAACGCCAATGAGATTCTGGCCAGCGAAGTCATAGAAGAAGACCAGAAAATCGACGAAATGCAGATGAAGATCGAGGATGAATGCACCCTGATCATCGCCAAGGAGACGCCGGTCGCTACGGAACTGAGGGAAGTCCTGACGGTGATAAAAATCGCCAATGAGCTGGAACGGCTGGGAGACCATGCCAAGCACATGGCCAAAAGAGCCGGAAAGGTCAGCACGGAAGGATTGAAAATCGCCGGGCCTACTCTTCAGGAAATGAACGATTTCGGCTGTCAGATGGTCAAGGAAGCCCTTGAGTCTTTTCTCGAGCTGGACTCGGCCTGGGCAAAGGAAATTGCCGAAAGAGACAATTTTATCGATCAGAAGTATTATGCGCTCTACGACAAGCTGATAGACGTGATCAAAGAAAAACCCTACAAAGCGGAGAATCTGGTTCCCCTGCTCTTCCTCAATCGCTATCTCGAGCGGATCGGAGACAGAGTCACCAATATCTGCGAGTGCATCGTCTACTCAAAGACGAACAAACACGTCGAATTAAACTAAAAAATCACCGCCCTGCCGTCGAGACTGGAAGCCTGATGTTGAGTTTCAAATCCGGTTTTCAGGATATCCTTTTTCAGATTCGCAGGGCGGTTTTCAATTAATAATAAACCAACAGGACGCTAACGGATTCCTAACCGGATAATCATAGGATAAGCCTATATAAAAAAGTAGCAACTTGAATCGGAAAGGATTATCTCATGGCTTTACGTCTCAGAACGAAACTGCTTCTCGGACCGACCATTCTGGCAGGCGCGATACTGCTTCTGGGATTGGTAGGCACCAGCACTACGCGAAAACAGGCGGAACAGTTCACCTCCTATGGAGAAATTGTCCCCTATATTGTCGAACTGGAAAACCTCAGGTACAGCCAGCAGAAGCTGATCAGCGGTCTCAACCAGCTTCTCAATCCCTTCAACGAACAGAAAGACTACGATATCATATTCAAAGACCTGGCAGGTGCCGAAAAGCTTTATACCTGGTCGCTCAGAAGTATTAAAGATTATCCCAAATCGGAAGAAGAGGAATCGCTTTATCAGGCCTTTCTTAAGAGCAATGAAGACTTTTATGTCATTATAAACAGGGTCATTCCCAATGCCAAAGGGCGGCTGAAAGCCGGACTGCCCAGGGAAATTGTCATCAATCAGATCAGTTTTCAGATCAGGGATGAAGGAACGGGAGATGTCTACAGAGAGACGGAAAAGAGGCTGTCCGAACTGCTTGATTTTTCGATCAACCACTATACGGTCGATGTCCTGCATGAACATATCGACAGATCCATAGCGATAGGCTACCGCTTTCTCATATATGCGGCAGCCGTTTTTGTCTCAGGCCTGATATTCGCCTGGATCTATTCCCTGAGGCTGAGCCGTCCCATCGGCAAAACCATCTCAGGCCTCCAGCCTCTTTCGACAGGAGACCTGACTAGAGAGATCGCCGTCGTCAGAAAGGACGAGCTGGGCGACATCAACAGGGGAATCAACACCCTTATTGTCAATCTCAGAAATCTGCTCAACGATCTCTGGTCAAAAATGAACCGCCTGAGCTCTATTGATGAAACGGTGGACCGGATCGCCAAAAGCACCGGCGCCGCCCTGACACAGATCAACGGGAATATAACATCGACGGAAGAGAGAATGAATGCCCAGCTGTCCCATGTGGAAGAAACGGAGCGCGTCATCGGGATTATGCAGGAAGGGGTTTCGAAACTGAAAGAGGACATCTTCAGCCAGACCGGCTCTGTGGAGGAAAGCGCATCGGCCATCGAACAGATGATGGTTTCATCGGCTTCCATCCGGAAAATGACCTTCAGCGCCGAAGAGGAAGTCAGCCATCTGGTCAGCGATACAAACAGCGGGAAAGAAAAAATAGACTCGGTTATCGGCACGGCAATAAAGATGGCGGAAAATTCCGGTTATCTTATGGAAGCGAACAAAGTCATCAACAATATCGCCTCACAGACAAATCTGCTTGCCATGAATGCCGCTATCGAAGCCGCCCATGCAGGTAGCTCCGGACGGGGATTCGCCGTGGTTGCCGATGAAATCAGAAAGCTGGCCGAGCAGTCTTCCTCCCAGTCCAGGGAGATGGCGGCCCGGCTTAAGGAAATAAAATCCTTTATAGACGAGGTAACCGATTCCAGCAGCCACGCGGGCACTGTATTCTCGGAAATCCACGATTCGGTAGGTCGAGTCAGCACGATCGTCGAGCATATATCCAACGCCATGAAAGAGCAGGAAAGCGGATCAGCCCAGATCAGCCGGTCCATGGTTCACCTGAGAGAAATCAGCAATTCGGTTAATATTAGCCGGGAAAACCTGGAACTGGGTAACGCGACCGTTTCGGAAACATTTATGGAATTGAAAGATATCAGCATGAAAGTAAAGGAAGCGCTGACTGAAGTTTACGAGGGCAACAGGGAGATAGGAGAAAATTTCTCACAGATGCGGGAAACCCTCAGGATCAGCCGGTCCGAATTGAACCAGCTGATAGAGGGAAGCCACTGGTTTAAGGTGTAGTTCTCTCAGCTTTGACCAGTACGGGAAAACTCGTCAGAGCGATGAGTAAGGCGAAGCCCATACCGAACCACCCGGTGTAACGGTAATGCCCCCAGAGGCTCTCCATAAAACTGAAAATCCAGGGACCCAGAGCGCTTCCGGCCACCATAAAGCTCATGGCCATGCCAGATATGGCTCCCAGATGCTCCCTTCCGTATAGCTTCGGCCAGGTGACCGATGTGATGACGCCGAACAAACCGTTGGCCACCCCCATACCGGCGAGAAGAAGAAAGAACGACAGACCGTTCCAGGGAAGAGAAATGGCCAGCCCGGCGAAAAAGGTGGAAATTGTGAAGATGTAAAAGATATATTTCATCTTAATCAGGTCACTGGCCCAGCTTCCTCCGAAACGGGCGAATACGGAAATGACGGAGATAGGCAGAAATATGGCCACGGCTTCAGCCGTATTCATTCCCAGCGAACCGAAGATGGATGTGACATGAAAGGTGAAAGCCGTATTGTAAAGTGCCCAGAAAAAGAGAATGGCCATATAAAACCAGAGCTGCGGATCCTTTCTGGCTTCTTCTAGTGTGTAATTCCTTACAGGAGAGCTTTCTCTTCCGGCTATTCCTGTTCTGAGTCTCACCCCTTCTTCCATTTCCACGGAACAGTCTTCGGGGCTGTCACGGAAAATGAAAAGGATAAAGGGAACGATGGCCGCAACAAGAACCACCCCCAGAACAAGCCAGGACCGTTGCCAGGAGGACAAATCGATAAGAGCCTGGAGAACCCGCGGCGCATAGGAAAATCCAAAAGACGTGACGATGCCCATCAGGGCGGCGGCGAATCCTCTATGTGTTTCAAACCAGCGCATGACCATCCCCCGGGAGACGAGAGTCAGAACCCCCTGACCGAAAAAACGGATACCGAGAAAACCGAAAATCATTAAGGCAAAAGCCGTACCCCTCTCAGGCAGTCCCGTCAGGGAGCTGATCGATTCAGTCAGCCACAGACTCCGGGAAAGAAGAATAAGAAACAGGCCGAGGAAAAAAGCCGAGCCGGCGGCTGCGACCCGGGCGCCGAATTTATCGTAAAAAATACCGGCTCTTGTCATAAGGAGCGAACTGGACAGCGTTCCTATCATGTATGCCGTGGAAATATCAATACGGCTCAGCCCCAGATTGGCAATCAGATGATCGGTATAAACGGAAACGCCCATGGTCTGGCCGGGTATGCTGAAAAGCACGCCGAGCGCTCCGGCGGCCAGTATAATCCATCCATAATAAAAGGGACTTTTCTTTACATCAAAGGGTATATGCCCGGGAATGAGATGATGCTTTGTTTGAGTTTTAATAGGAGTCTCCAGTTTTTGAAAGCCGCAATTACGGAAAAACGCGGCTCAGGTCTGTGAAGAATTAACATAATCGGGAGAAAAATACAAGGGAAGGCTATTTGAGAAAGAACATGTTCATCGAGCCTTTCCCTTTGACCATGATCGGTTCCCTTTCCTCGAAATCAAAGCGGTCCTTAACCAGCTCGTATGTGGTTTCTGAAATATTAATCCGACCCGGTTCGGAATTCGATTCCATCCTTGACGCCGTATTCACCGAATCGCCGAAAACATCGTAGATATATTTTTTCGTGCCGACGATCGCCCCCACGGCGTTTCCGCTGTGAATGCCGATCCGCACCCGCCACTGACGTCCCGTTTCCTGCCGGTAGGAATCTAGGTAGGAGATGATTTCCTGCGACGCCTTAATAATATTTTCCCCGTGACGGGAATCGGCTTCGGGGATTCCGCAGACCGCCAGATAGGCATCGCCGATGGTTTTGATACGCTCGCAGTTATTTCTCTCCATAATATTGTCAAATTCCGTAAAGAGCTCGTTCAGCTGTTCGATCAGCTCCTCGGGCTCAACTTCCGCCGACATGCCGGTAAAGCCTACGAAATCGGAAAAGAAAAAAGTGACATTGTCAAAGCGCTGCGGTTTGCTGACTCCCGTATCCTTCAATTCCCGGGCCACCGATTCGGGCAGAATATTTAGCAGGAGCTTCTCTGATTTCTCCCGCTCGATTTCCACATTGCGGAGGGCCTGGCGCAGACTGAGATGAGTACCGACCCTGGCGATCACTTCCTCTTTCTGAAAAGGTTTGGAAACGTAGTCCACAGCACCGGCTGTAAAACCCCTCACTTTATCTTCAATCTGGTTGAGGGCGGATATGAAGATGACGGGAATCGGAGCCGTATCGGGATCACTTTTCAGTCTGTCGATAGTCTCGTACCCATCCATACCGGGCATTTTGATATCGAGAAGAATCAGATCGGGCTGCGCTTTTTTCGCTATGGCTATGGCTCTTTCGCCGCTTTTAGCCTGAAGGGGATAAAACCCCTCTTCGGTGAGCGTTTCGGTCAGAACCCGGAGGTTTTCCTCGATATCATCAACGATGAGGATGCGCGATTTCTCTTCAGCCATTTTTTCTGTTCCTTATTTCTTCAATGAGATTTTCCAGACCGGCGTCATTAAAATTATCCGCATATCTGATAAGGATTGCAACCAGATCGGCCAGCCCGTCCCTGTCGGCAAAGGCCGAAGCCTGCTTCTTAAGAGCGGTAAAGTCGTTAATCAGAATTATATCGTCTAAGGCCTGTAGCTCTTCTTCGGTCAGCAATCCTGCGATCCGGTCAAAGTCGAGCTTATCGGGATCGGCCTGCTTCACGGCCTCCCCTGGCGCGGCTTTGTCATATTCAAAATCCACATCGGTTTTATCGGCGATGATTTTGTAGAGAGATTCCAGTTTGAAGGGTTTGGGGAGGAATCCGTCAAAGCCCGATTGGAAGATTTTCTGTTCGTCGTGACGGAAAGCGCTGGCGGTCAGGGCGAAGATGGTGATTTTCTTTCCCTGTTCCGTGTTTTTTATTATGCCGACGGCTTCGTATCCGTCCATCACAGGCATTTTGATATCCATAAAAATCATGGCGGGATCGAATTCGACAGTGCGCTCAACAGCTTCCTGGCCATTTTGAGCTTCCATAGTTATAAAACCGACATTTTCCAGCATGGTTTTGAGAATCAGGCGGTTGTTAACCTTGTCATCGACGATCAGGGCTTTGACAACCCGGTTTCCCTTAACGGCCAGTACTTTGCCGAGGCTCACTTCCTCTTCCGGAGCTTCTTCTGATACCTTGAGAGGCAGATCGAATGAGAATGTGCTGCCGCTTCCCGCTTCGCTCTGAATATCGAGTTTCCCGCCCAAGAGATTTATGAAACTGTTGGTTATCGCCAGGCCGAGGCCAGTCCCCCCCTCATGGTCCACATTGGAGGACTGCATAAAGGGCTGAAGGATTCTTCCGATTTCCTCTGAAGGAATACCCTTACCCGTATCGTTGACCGAAAAGCGGATGCGGCCTTTTTCCTCGCCCACGAGAATACTGATCCCCCCTTCGGAAGTGAATTTAACCGCATTGCCGATGATATTGATCATGATCTGGCGCAGCTTTCCCAGATCCCCGATGACATAAGGGGGAATATCTCCGGCATATTCCACATAGAACGACAGTCCCTTGGATTTGCATTTGAGAATAAACATATCCTTAAGGTCTTCCACAAAACGGTTGAGGTCGAACACAGTTTCGTGCACTTCCGTTTTACCCGATTCTATTTTGGAAATATCAAGAATATCATTAATAAGAGCCAGAAGGTGTTCGCCGCTGCGGGAAATGGTATTGATTTTTTCCAGCTGTCCATCGGTCAGATTTTTATCGGTACTGAGCAGCTGCGTGAACCCGAGCACCGCATTGAGAGGCGTTCTCAGCTCATGGCTCATATTAGCGAGAAACTCGCTCTTCATGCGATTGGCGTTTTCAGCCTGGACGCGGGCTTCCTTCAGCGTCTCTTCGAATTCGATCTGCCCAGCCACATCGCGGATAATCGCTGTGAAATGCAGTCCATGGGAAGTTTCGCTAATGCTGACATTAGCTTCAAAAGGCAAAGCCTTTCCCGATTTATGAACGCCTGTAAAGCGCTTTATTTTCCTGTCTCTATTAATGATGTAATCGGTAAAAGACTTACTGTCCGTCCTGCACGTCTCGCGGACCGAATCGGGCAGCGCAATAAGATCTATCATATTCACATCGGTCATCTCATCTGCCCCGTAACCGAAAAACTCTTCAGCAGCAGGATTAAAAACGTGGATTTCTCCATTTTCATGGAAGGAGATGATGGGATCGGCGGCGTACTCTACGATTTTCTCAAGCTTCTCCTCGGAACTCTTGAGCAGAAGGTTCTGTTTATCGATCAGTTTGTTTATTTCGCTGTAAATGGCCGAAAACTCATCGTTATTGACAATATCGATCTGACGACTGAGCTCGGGAACATCAGTATTGAGAGCTTCCAGTTTTTCCCGGACAGTATCGAGAGGATTCTTAAAGGTCTTTTTAATCTGGCGGAGAATATGGAAGACATAAAAACAGAAGAGAATAATCTTGGCAAACAGCACCCGGATAAGATCCTGAAGCCCTTCGTGCTCTCCCGTCATGCGAAACAGATCCGCTCCTTCCCAAAATTTATCCTGTGATATCAAATCGATATTTTCAGCAGATCCGATTAGATAAAAACTGGCCAGCGAATTGAAAATCTGAAAGAACAGAAAAAAGACGATAGCCGTCATGGACAAAATCAGTTTGGTATAAAAAGAAGAATACTTCTGATGGACTTCACATTGATCGGTGAAGATAAGCTTTTTTGCGGGAAAAAGCAGATTTTCCAGATTGAGATAGAGAATCACTCCTGTAAAAAAACCAGTGGAAACAGATTCGAGGATACGGACGAGAAACGGAACGGTTGTGCCCGAGTCTTTCATCGACCCGATCATGTTTCCGTATTGAAGACCGGCGCCTGTTAAGAAGAAAGCAATGGAGAGAAAAATAACAAAGGGAAGCAGCCAGTTGTATATTATAGCGGCTTTTTTTCGCATAAAGCGATCAGGCGCAGCGGTATGGCGGCATTCGCGGTTGAAGAGAAAAACCGGTTTCAGGAAAAAATAGATCAGGATATTGAAAAGGAGGAGAAGCATCCATAATGTGCCGCCGGTTGCTCTCCCCGAAAAGCTGTCGAAGCTTCTCTCAAGAGCGTCTCTCATGGCAGGCCCGTCCAATCCCGTGAGAAAAAGGATAGTAAGGGGTATAAAAAAAGTCATTTTCAATACATTGAAAACAAGAAACCGGGACCGGTTTCTCCTTATCTTCTTATGACGGGGCATATTGGACCTCTCCGAAGTAAATCTATGTACAGAAATATAATATCTTTTATCAAAAAAACCAAAAATATAGGCTTCTGCTTATATTCAGGTTTCAATATTTTGTCTTTTTCTTCATTATAACTTATGAATATACATATAAGGAAATGGTAATTGTGAACAAAAAGCATCTGAAAATATTCCGATGGCTCTGGATCGGATTTATGGTTCCGCCGGTCGTTTGGCTGTCGGCAGGGCTCTATTTTGAAATCTGGTCGGCCGGAGAGCTGATAAGAATCATGCTATCGCCCTACATCTGGATTTACGTCATACTGATTATTGGTGCTGTCACTTTCATCATGTACCGGGAAATCCGGAAGATTGATACATTCATCGATGAAAAGACAGGGGAGGAAAGGGCCCAGAAAGCTGTATACCGCATGCCTTTCATTTTTCTCCTGTCCATGACCTTTTACTGTATTGTCGGCCCCAATGTCGCACTTCTGGGGCAGACTCTCAACAATCCTTTTCTGGACCGGTTTGAATATATGCTGGCGGAATTGCTCGGTATCCCGCTGATTCTGCTTTTCTCCATACCCTTTTTTCTCCTGTATCTGAGAACTGTGGAAAACTACAGCAGGGAACTGCCTCTGCCGGCGGAAAAATACAGATTTATGCCTTTGAGTTCAAAGCTCTTCATTACCTTTCTCCTCAATCTCTTCGGCGGTATGCTGACGCTTTTCATTGCCGGAATGAGCCTCGTATACAAAGTCCCAGCCGAATCCATAGTTCAGGTGTTTCTATTCAAATCATCGATTGCGGCACTGCTGGTTTTTTCAATTTCCCTTATCAATCTTCTTCTGACCATTAAAGCGGTTGTGAATCCCATTAAAACCATGATTGAGGCCTTTACCGAGCTCTTTAAGAGCATTTCTGAAGGAAAAGGCAACCTGCAGATCGAGTTTAATGTCTCTGTGAGAGATGAAATAGGCTATGTATTCAATCAGTTCAGCCAGTTCATAGAGGGTTTTTCCGACCTTGTAAGGAAAATACAGATTACGGGAGAAAACTCGGAACATATGAACATGGAGCTGGCCCGGGTAATAAAAAACAACAGCCTTCAGCTCGACCGAGTCGCTCAGATGACCGGTTCGGTGGAACAGAATACGAACAGCCTCGAGGGTTCTCTGGATAAGATTTCACAGAGCAGCACGGATACGGCGGATTTTTTCGGAAAACTGGAAGAACAGCTTAATGAGCAGCGTCAGGTCTATGGTACGCTGAACAGCGAAAATGAGAATATTTCACGGGGAATCAAAGAGGAACTGGCGAAACTATCCCATCTGATTTCCCAGTTCGAGAACGTTCAGAGTTCCGCTCAGGAGGCGGAGAGATCTATGGTCAGCACCATTGCCAATGTAGAATCGCTGAACAAATCGACGATGATAATCGAATCGACGACCGGCTTGATCGACGATGTGGCTCAGAAAACCAATCTTCTGGCCATGAACGCTTCCATCGAAGCGGCCCATGCAGGCCAGTCGGGACGGGGGTTCGCTGTCGTGGCCGGCGAAATCAGGAAGCTGGCTGAAGAAACACAGAAAAACTCCAACAATATCAACTCATCTCTTCAGGACATGACCGAAGCGATTAACGCAACAACCGAATCTTCGACCCGCACGGAAAAAAGTCTCAAATCCATGATCGGGAAAATAAGCAATCTGTCCACTCTTTCCCTGCAGCTGGGAGAGTTCCTGACGTCAATACAAACAAGCTTTGCCGGATTGAACGGCAGTATGGAGCAGATGGACCGGAACATGAGCGGATTGACCGGCCGATCCTCCGATGTTAAAGTCAATCTGGAACAGTTTGTCGATGTTTTCCGGCAATTCTCCGAAAGCTTCGGCAAGACGAGAGTTACTGTTCAATCCGTAAAAAGAAGCCTCGACGAAGTGCAGGAAGCCATGAACCGGATGAATCAGCTTGGAAAGCAGACATCCGATTCCGTACAATCCATCCATAAAGTCGTCGTAGGATACGAGGTAAGGTAAATGGAAACTCTCAACAACATGCTGGAGGCATTTTTCCAGTTTAAAGCTTATGTAATGCTTCCGGTTTTTATCCTCATAATCGGATTGATAATAAGAATGAAAATCGGCCCCCTCCTGCGGTCGGCACTTCAGCTCGGCACAGGTTTTGCCGGCGTTTTTATTGTATTTTCCTTTTTCGTGGAGAACATTCAACCGGCGGTTCAGATGATCATGGTGGAAAGAGGACTCGACTTCCCCGTCCTGGATGTGGGCTGGCCACCTCTGGCGGCAATCACATGGAGTTCCTCCATCGCCCCTCTGACCATTCCGCTGGTCATAGCAATAAACATTATCATGCTGGCGACAAAACTGAGCCGCACCATTTACATCGATATCTGGAATTTCTGGCATATGGCTCTGATAGGCGCGATTCTGCTGGCTGTTTCAGATAATTACATTATTGCTTTTTCCGCGATTATTCTCATTGCTGTCTATACAATTAAAACTGCCGACTGGACAGCCCCTTATGTCAAGAGAGAGACCGGTATCGACGGCGTTACCATCTCTCCCATTTCAGTAATCGGCCTGCTTCCCTTCGCCGAACTGATGGACCGGCTCTACGAGAGGATTCCCGGGCTTAGAAACTGGAATTTCAATCCCCAGGACAACGATTCGAAATGGAAGCATATGGCCGACCCTACCATTATAGGTTTTTTAATGGGAGTCCTTCTGGGAGCGGCGGCGAAGTACAGCGTAAAAGACATTCTGGAGCTGGGAATCCATATTGCGGCTGTCATGTTCCTCCTTCCCAAATGCGGTGGTCTGATCGGCGAAGGGATAACGCCTGTATCCAATGCCATGAAGGATAAAATTCAAGCCCGATTTTCAGGAAAATCGGAGTTGTATGTAGCCGTCGACACCGGCATTCTCATGAACAACCGCTCCGTTATTGTTTCGGGATTGATTCTCATGCCACTGGCTCTTATTATCGCTCTGATAATTCCGGGAAACAGAATACTGCCGCTGGGGGACCTGCCCAACCTGATCTCGGTGATTTCCGTTACAGTTCTAATCAGTCGGGGGAATGTTATACGCAGCGTGCTGACGGGGATTCCCATAGTCATCACCTATATTCTGATCTCCGATTCCATGGCGGAACTCTACACCAATCTGTCGGTGGGAACAGGAATGGCATTCGGGGAGGGCCAGCTCATATCGGCATTTACCGACGGCGGTCACCATGCGAGGTTCTATCTCTATCAGCTTTTCAGCGGGAACATCATAGCTATAGCGGTCATACCGCTCATAGGAATCATGTTATTCCTGTCCCACAGAAAATACAAAAAAAACAGAGAGATAGAGGAATCGGAACTTTCATAGGATCATTTTCAAATAAAAAAACCCGGATCAGGCTTCAGATAAAGCCCGGCTCCGGTTTATGCGATCATTCGCTTCGTACCTGGTGTTTTTTTACCAGTTTTCAGCAAGCAGCTCGAAGTGTGCCTGAGGATGGGCACAGGCTGGACAGGCTTTGGGAGCTTCGGCAGCTTCCACGATATAACCGCAGTTGCGGCATCGCCACCATACGGATTCTGATTTCTTGAATACGGTACCTTCTTCTACGTTTTTCAGAAGACCGAGATACCGTTTTTCATGCTGTTTTTCTGCAATACATACAGCTTCGAAAACCTTGGCGACATTTTCAAAACCTTCCTCTCTGGCCTTTGCGGCGAAAGCGGGGTAAAGATCGGTCCACTCTTCATGCTCGCCGCCGGCGGCAGCTTTCAGGTTTTCTGCTGTCGAACCGATAACACCTGCGGGGAACGCCGCTGTGATCTCAGTCATACCGCCTTCAAGGAATTTAAAAAATCTCTTAGCGTGCTCTTTTTCCTGATCGGCCGTTTCTTCGAAGATATCGGCAATCTGAACCAGCCCCTCTTTTCTTGCAGCCCCTGCAAAGTAGGTGTAGCGGTTTCTTGCCTGAGACTCTCCTGCGAAAGCTTTCAGCAGATTTTTTTCCGTTTCTGTTCCTTTAATAGACATTTCACTCTCCTTGTAAAAATCATTTATTTGATTGATTGCGGACAATATAGTTTAATAATAGTATAGAATAAGAAAAAAAGGGGAATTCCTACGAAAAAAAGTGTTCGTTTTGCCGGTGAAAACAATCCGGAGATGTTAAAACGCCGCATGGATCTTCTATTCAGTCAGCTGCCTCTTGTAATCCATGCCGCGCTTCTTGTCGGATCCATTAACATCTTTTATCTGAAAGACATAGTTCCCCGGAGATCACTTTTCATATGGTACGGAATTCTTATTGCCATAACGCTGCTCAGGCAGACCACATATATGTTATATAAAAGAGATTCACACAGGCACCTCAAGTTCTTTTATATATCGAATTTTATAGGAATGGTCATCTCTTCCGCCTTATGGGGCGGGGCCGGTTTCATTATTTTCGGACCGGAAGCTCTGAACAATTTTCTGCTTGTCATTACTATTCTGGGAATAATCATAGCAGGGATTACATCGCTTGCCAGTGATCGCCGTCTCCTGATTACATTCATCACCATTATGATAGTGCCTTTAATGGTGAGAGTTCTTCTCTTCCGATCGGACGAATACAGTATCATTGGAATTTTCCTGGGCATTTTCTTTGTTCTTATCATTTTTGTGGCGATCAGGATCAACAGGCTGATAGTCAGCAATCTCTCCTTCGAAGAATCGCAGATGATAATCATTGAGGAGCTGAAAGACAGTGAAGAGCGTTTCCGCTCCATTTTTGAAAACGCTCCTACGGGGATTTTTTATTACGATCAATCTTTGACCATATCGGAATGTAACGATGCTTTCGCCGTACTGCTCAACGCTCCCCGGGAAAAGCTCCTGAAACTCGACATGCACAACCTCAATGACAAAAAGATAATTCCCGTTTTAAAAAAGCCTTTATTCTCTGGAGAACCGGGCACATACGAGGGGTATTACAACTCGACGATTTCCGGTAAAGAGCTCTGGGTCAATATCAGCTGTTCGCCTCTCAGAGACGAGCAGGGCAAGATCAAAGGAGCTGTGGGAATTGTCCAGAACAGAAGCGAATTCCACATAATCGAAGAAAAAATGACTTATATGGCCTACCATGACAACCTGACGGGACTGCCCAACAGGCTTCTTCTGAAAGACAGACTGAAACAGGCTCTCCTGCAGGCGGGAAGAGGGAATTACTACGGAGCCATTCTGTTTCTCGATCTGGACAATTTTAAAAGCATAAATGATTCTCTCGGCCACGAAACAGGCGATCTGCTTCTGATCGAAGCCTCATTGCGGATCAGAGACCTGCTCCGCAATGAAGATACCGTATCGAGAATTGGAGGAGACGAGTTCGTAATCATCCTCAATAAGCTCAGAGAATCGGAAACGGCCAGCATAGCTGCCGCCGGACTGGTAGCCGACAAAGTCCACCACTGCCTGACTGAGCCTTTCAATATAAACAACAAATTACTCCACACGTCCACAAGCGTCGGAATCGTCCTTTTCTCGGGAAAAGACAAGGATATTGAAACTTTACTGAAAAACGCCGATACAGCTATGTACGAAGCTAAGAAGGAAGGCAGGAGCTCCACCCATTATTTTAATGAGGTGATAAATCAATCCATGAAAAAAAGAGTGGCATTGGAAAACTATCTCAGGCTGGCAGTTGGAAACTCCGAGCTGATTCCCTACTTTCAGCCCATCATCAAGATAGATAATGATGTGGAAAGCGTCTGCGGAGCCGAGGCCCTTCTCCGATGGTTTCATCCATCTCTGGGAAACATTTCTCCGGCAGAGTTTATTCCTCTTGCAGAAGAAACCGGACAGACTCTCGATATCGGCGAATGGCTTATAGAGGAGATTTGCAGAATATACGGAGAGTGGTTGAAAAAAGGTTCTGTGAATCTCGACTACGTATCTATTAACCTAAGCGTTCTCCAGCTTCAGCAGAAAGACTTTCACAAAACCATTCTGGAAAGCCTGAAGCGTCATGAGGTTCCGCCTTCGGCAGTTGTACTCGAAATCACGGAAAACGTTCTGGTAGGGAATTTCGACCGGGTTAACAGCAATATTTCAGCTCTCAGATCAGAAGGGATCCGTTTTGCCATCGATGACTTCGGTACGGGATACTCATCCCTGACCTATCTGAAAAAGCTCTCTCTCGATATTATAAAAATCGACAGAACTTTCATCCGGGAGATACACGACGACAGGGGAGACAAAACTCTCGTCCAGGCTATCCTGAATATTGCCCGGGATTTCGGATTCAATGTTATCGCCGAAGGCGTCGAGGAAGAAATGCAGATCGGGATAATGAAAGAGCTCGGATGCCGGTTCATCCAGGGCTATTATTTCAGCCGGCCCCTTCCCGCTGACCGGTTCCTTGAGTTTTATGAAAGATTCACGACTTGATCTGTTCCAGTTCCAGAGTCAGTTTCCTTACCTGGTCGATATTTTCCACGCCGATGCTCTTCAGTCCAGCCGCTTCAGCGACAATCGATTGGCCAAGCCGTGACAGCACTTTGATATTGTCTCTGGTCCGCTCAACTTCTTCGCGGATCTTCCGCATGCTTCCATCTCCCTTTCTCAGATCCTCCTCCATTGATGCGAGGGACTGCTGCACGTTTTCGTTGGACTGCAGGAGATCGCGTACAGAGCCGGTAATGGTGTCAGTTCCCCTGTAAAGGGATTGCATGCTCTCCACTATTTCCCTGAGCGAATTTCCGACATCGCCGATTTGCAGGGTTATGGTCTCGAAAACAGCTTTCAGCTCCTGAGAAGCCTGATTGGATTCCTCAAAGTGGCGGGAGTTCATTTCCAGGCTCTGACGGATCACTCCCGAATTCTGACCGGTTTCTTCCGCCAGTTTGCGGATCTCCTCGGCGACAACGGCAAATCCTCTTCCCGCTTCTCCCGCATGAGCCGCTTCAATGGCGGCATTCATAGCCAGAAGATTGGTGCGGCTCGATATTTCCTCGATAACTTCGATAACTTCAAGAATCTCCGCAGATGACCGGGAGAGTTTCTGAATGGAATCGAGAGAATTTTCCAGCTTTACCGCCCCATCTCGCGATGAATGATCGAGCTGTTCCAGTGTTATTATCTTGCCTTCCGCCGATTGATGGATATAGCCGATCCTCTCGACAATATCCTTAACTGATCCTGAAGACCGGGAGATAGCCTCGGTCTGCATTACACCGTTCTGCTTCACTTCCATCTGGGAAGACTGAATCTGGCTGTTGGCCCGGCCGGCTTCTTCTGTCGACAGTGTCAGATTGTCAGCTATATCCTCGAGCATTTTCAGATTGGATGCGATATTCTCCGTACTGCGGCTCGTTTCCTCGGCGGCATGGAGCAGTTTTTCCCCCACATTAAAGGAAGATTTCATGGAATCGACCAGAGCGTTGAGGCGGCTGTAACTCTCTTCGGTTTTGATTTTCTCATTCTGCACGGCTTTAATGGTTCTCAATTGCATGCGGAAAACCATGACAGCAAAAGACCCCGCCATTATGAGAAACATAACGGATATAAGCAATTTCCCGAGAATACCTGTTTCGCCGGCCTGCTGCGCCATAGACAGAAATTTGAAGAAAAACAGAAGGATCTGCCCTACCCCTCCTACGATTACGACAACTATCATTTGCCAGAGATGATAAGAAAGCAGAGGAGTCACGCAGATAACAGAAATCATATAGGTGGAGTAAATATAAAGGTCATTCAGCTCATGATGTTCCTGTAGCAGAAATATACCGAATGCCGCGGCGACGAAAATCACCAGACTGACATTGCTGCTGAAACGGTATGCCCCGCGGTACAGGGCCAGAATATTGAGCAGGAGAAAAACCGTTACCAGAGCTTCGCCGGCCGCGACGATAAGATCCCCCCGCAAAAGGCGGATCGCCGTAAAAATGAGAAAACAGGAACCGAGAATTAGGTTGATCAGATAAAGAGTAATGGCTTTTTCCTGAACCGTATCGGATTCATTTCCGTATGCTTTGTGAATTCTTTTAAAAAAGGTCATACTATCCATTATTGAGGATGCTTTTTTTTCCTTCAAATTTTTTGTTACCTTTCTGGTAAATCTCCGTAGTAAATAAAAACGGATGGAGCAGGCAATGAATGAAAACCGGCTGTTCATCGAGATTTACGATGAATATGCGGAACCGATCTACCGCTATATACACTACAAAACATGTCACAGGGAAACAGCGGAAGATCTGACCAGTCAGACTTTTCTCAAAGCCATGGAAAAATGGCACCAGTTCAACAGCGCGAAAGGAACCCTGTCTTCATGGCTGTACTGCATCGCCCGGAACCTGATTACCGATCATTTCCGATCCGGTGCGAAGTGGGGTTTCATCAGAGACGTAAGCGATATCTGGGATCTGCCGGCCGAAAGCGATGCGGTAAAAGAACTGATGAGAGAGGAAACACGGGGAGAGCTGCACAGAGCGCTCAACCAGCTCCCCCCCCGCCAGAGGGAAGTCGTCATCCTCAGGGTCTGGGAAGAACTCCCTTACAAACAGATCGCTTCCATATCGGGAAAAAGTGAAGCCAACTGTAAAATGCTTTTTTCAAGAGCCCTGAAGAAGCTGAAGAGCAGCCTGGGGACAGCTGTCATTTTCCAGTTGATTTTTGCCCGCCCTCTTTTCGGAAGGAGAGATTTATGAAAGACAATATCAGAACCATTCTCGAAGAGTTGTATGAATCGGACCCCTCTCTCAGGGACGATGAAGCCAGGCTCATACCGGTTCTTGAAAAGCTTATGAAAGGCCGGGAAACAGTTAACATGGACAGCCGGTTCAAGGAAGAACTGAGACAGAAACTTCTGGAAAGGGATCAGCGGAAAATATATAAGAGGCGCTTCAAGCCTGCAGTTTTCGCCCTATCGGGAGCCGCGGCAGCCCTGCTGGCTGTATTTATCACTCTCCCCTTCCTGATAAACCGCTACGGGGGAGCATCGGAAGAAGCGGCCGAAGCTGTTATGCCCATGGTCATGAGCAAATCAGCCGATATGTCTCTATCGGAAACCGCCGATGAGGCTCCTCTATTCTCAATGGCCATGGAAGGGGAAGCCCCTCCCGCTCCTGAACCGGGAAGAATGGCTAGAGCCGGAAATTTCAATACGGAGGAATACAGCCGGATTTACGAGAATTCCTTCCTGTCCGTCATGGACAATCCCCTGTCAACATTTTCCATCGATGTCGATACGGCGTCCTATGCCAATGTGCGCCGTTTCCTCAACTCGGGTACGCTGCCGCCGCCCGATGCGGTCCGTATAGAAGAACTTATCAATTACTTCCCCTACCATATGAGCGGACCGACGGACAATCATCCCTTCTCCATTCATACACAAGTGTCCCGCACCCCCTGGAACGCAGACAGCCTTTTATTGAAAATCGGCATACAGGGAAAGAGAATATCCTTTGACCGGCTGCCTCCCAATAACCTGGTATTCCTGCTCGACGTTTCGGGTTCCATGAATAATCCCGACAAGCTTCCGCTTCTTAAAAACGCCATGAATATGATTGTCGCCAACATGAGACCCGAAGACAGCATAGCCATAGCCGTTTATGCCGGAGCAGCCGGTACGGTCCTGCCACCCACCGGAGGAGACCGGAAAGAAGCCATTCTGGAAGCTCTTGATAACCTGGAAGCAGGCGGTTCGACAGCAGGAGCACAGGGAATCAGACTGGCCTACTCTCTTGCCGGGAAAAACTTCGAAAAAAACGGGAACAACAGAATCATTCTGGCCACCGACGGGGACTTCAATGTCGGACCTTCATCGGAAGGAGAACTGGTAAGAATGATTGAGAAAGAACGGGAAAGCGGGATTTACCTGACGGTTCTGGGATTCGGCTCGGGTAACATCAAAGATTCGAAAATGGAGATGCTGGCCGATCGGGGAAACGGAAATTATGCCTATATTGACACTCTGCTGGAAGCGCGAAAAGTTCTTGTGGAGCAAATGGGCGGAACATTCTTCACAATTGCCGAAGATGTGAAGCTTCAGCTTGAATTCAACCCTGTATTGGTGGATTCCTATCGTCTCATCGGTTATGAGAACAGAATGCTGGCCCGGGAAGATT
The DNA here is from genome assembly GCF_014207565.1 of Spirochaeta isovalerica. NCBI lineage: Bacteria > Pseudomonadati > Spirochaetota > Spirochaetia > Spirochaetales > Spirochaetaceae > Spirochaeta > Spirochaeta isovalerica. Next base: position 216,933 of record NZ_JACHGJ010000007.1, read on the forward strand.
TCGATGACGACAGGAAAGATGCGGGAGAGCTCGGTGCGGGGCACAGCGTGACAGCTCTCTACGAGCTGATGCCGGCTTCGGGAGCCGCGACGGGAAGTGATTTAAAATACCAGAGCTCGGTTCCCAATTCCGAGGCCTATGCGGCCGATGAGCTGCTGACTGTTAAAATGCGGTATAAAGAACCGGGCGAAGGTGAAAGCATTCTCCTGGAGAGACCGGTCGAAAACAGAGTTATGGACTTCAATTCGACCGATGATGATTTCCGTTTTGCTTCGGCCGTCGCCATGTGGGGACTGATTCTCAGAGATTCGGAATACAAAGGAATGTCCTCATATGAAAAAGTTCTGGATATTGCGGGAAAATCCAGAGGTGATGATCCCGAAGGGTATCGGAATGAATTTCTCAGGCTGGTGAAACTGAGCAGGGAATATGGAGAATGGTAAGACCGGAAGCCGCCCGATGAAGGGCGGTTTCCGATCGCTGTCTTTAAACGTCCCGGGCGACCTCGGCCCGGGCGGCCGCTGCTTTCAGCTTTTTAGATTTCTGCAGAATGGAGAAGAGGTATCTGTTCATCTTATCCATCGGTCCCGGCAAATCCCTTAAGACATCGAGAAAAAGAACGACCCTTCTCTCCTCTGTTTTATTCCAGACTTCGTGGCGGTAAGTATCGTCGAAAAGAACATGCTCCCCTTCCTTCCAGGAATATCTTTCACCACCCACTTCTATATAACAATCGCCTTCGGGAATGATCATGGCCAGATGGTAACGGAGCACACTTTTGAAAAAGCCGTAATGAGGCGGGATGTGTTTGCCGCCGTCGATAATGGAAAACATGGCCAGAGACACCCGCGGAATCTGCCGGATAAGTTCCGACGTCTCGGGAACGAGCGCCGCGTTGGCCGGCAGCCAGGCATCGAATCCCTTGATTATGAAAGTTCTCCAGGCCTTTCCGTCGCGGGCGGAAATGCTTTTCTGAAGACCGTCCACATTGTGGAAAAGGGGAACGTTTTCCACATTCTCCAAAACTTTTTCCAGTTCTTTGCGAATAATTGGCCAATTGTCTTTCAGAATTTTCCCTTCGGGAAATTCTTTCTCCACATCGGCAAAAGGGGGATTTTTCACAAAGAGCTTTAAAAACTGGGAATAAACAAAAGCCAGGAGAAAAGGCTCAATAACAAACAGAGCTATAAGAAAGAGAACAACAGAAACAAGAATGATAACTACTATCATATAAACTCCTCGATTTAAAAGTTTATTTTCCCGGATCTGTTGTTTCAAGCAAAAAAGAAAAAGTCCGGAGCTATTCCGCCCTTACCACCTGGTTTTTTCCCTGGTGTTTGGCGCGGTACAAAGCTTTATCGGCCCTTTCGATAAGATCGTCTGTCGATTCGGGAGCACGATACTGAGCCACGCCGAGTGATACGGTTATTCCGCCCATTCTCTCGTCTTTCTCCGCCCCGTTTTCAAAGCGGAAGCGGATTCTCTCCGCTACTTCCAGGGCTTCTTCCAGAGCTGTTTCCGGAAGAACCACAGAGAACTCCTCCCCTCCGTACCGGCAGGGGGTATCGTGTTCGCGGGCAGATCCCCGAATGATCGAGCCCATTGTTTTGAGCACTTCATCTCCCTGTTTATGGCCCCATGTATCATTGAAATTCTTGAAGTTATCAACATCGGCCATAATAAGAGACAGAGGCGCTCCCTTCTCCGGAGACAGATGAATTTCCCTCTCCAGAACCCGGTGGAGATAGCGTACGTTATAGAGGCCGGTCAGACTGTCGGTGATACTGGCCTCACGGAATTGATCGCGGCTTCTGGCCAGAAGATCTCTCTGGAAAAAAGACCGGGAATAACGGCGGATCAGCATCTGGGACTGAATGAAAATAAAAATGACAAAGCCGAGAGGCGACAGGTACATGGTCGGGATGAGCTGGGAAGCATAAAGGATGTCATTGAGAACTGTAATGGAGAAAAGGATGTATGCCGTCGTGAGCATCGGAGCTTCCTCGCGCCGGGCTTTCAAAGCCCGGGCCTGTATCCAGATTGCATAGAGGAGGCCGATGATCATCAATCCCTCGGCAAAGGGAATCAGATGATTATTGATTTTCACGGGAAGCAGCCAGACGAGCATGCCGTAGAAGAGAGAAATCCCCATAAAAACGCGGCTGAACCTGCGCGACGATTCCGCAGGAAAAAGAGTCGACATGAAGAGAGCCAGAAGCGGAGCCGAACCGTAAAAGGGGATAAATTCGAGTTTCCGGAGGATTTCCCAGGAAAAGGAGGGAATTAAAAAAGTCAGCAGCTGTTCTCCAGTGCAGAGAATTCGAATTAGAAAAGTCAGACATATCAAACCAAAGAGAAACTCGGCCTTCTCCTGGTTCCGGTAGATATAAATTCCGACGTGAAAAAGGGCGATGGCGAAAAGTATCCCTGCTATGGCCATTTCCACAATTAAATGAAAATCTCTGTACTTGGTGATGCTGGCGAGCTCTCCCAGAAAAAGGCTTCTCCAGATTCCGCTTTTCCGGTATTGAAAATTGCTTACATGAATCAGGATTTCAGCCTTTTCCCCCTCGGTGTAAAAGGCGACCAGCCGGGGGAGGAACCGGGGACGGCTTTCTGCTTCGGTTGTTCCCGGGATCCCGTTTCGGCCCTGATCAATGCCATTGATGTACAGGTGGTATGATGTAACCAGCTCAGGCATGTAAAGGCTGTAGATTTTACCCGGAACCAATCCGGTTATAGTCAGGCGGAGAGTCCCGTAGCCATGGGCGGGATGATCGGTCTCTTTGTCCCAGCTGCCTGGAACAGTAATGTATTCCGGATCAGGAATGTCTTTCCTCAGACTTATATCGGGATTGAGAAATGCGCTCCAGTAAAACTCCCAGACACCGTCCAGCCGGGCGATATTCCATGGGGAGCCCAGTTGCAGATCGTAATTGAATGAGGCTCTTCCGGAGGGAATAGGCCTATCCTCGGCCATAACTGGTATATGACATAATATGAGGATAAGAAAGGCATATTTCAACGGAGACCTTAAATTCATCTAGTCATTTTAAATCAACAAAGTTCTTAGAACAAGCAGAATAACCTTTTCACTTTACTATACGACCGGTCTATTAGTATTTTGATTTCAAGAGGTACACAGAATGATTAATTATGGATTATTACCCGATGAACTCCCTCTGATCCCTGTGAAGGGCTCTGTTATTTTTCCCGGGAGCGATAACAATATACGGATTTCAGGACTGGAACCCGGTGATACATTCAATAAAAGTGAAGATGGAAAAGACACTTATGCCATCGCCCTGTCCATGCGCAGGAACTTCAACCTTAAGGAACTGGAAGAAGATGATTTCTATAAAGTGGGAACAATGGTCAGAGTTCTTGATAAACAGAAGACAACCGATGGATATAAAATTCTGACTCATGCCGTGGAAAGGGTTCAAATTCACAAAATCAGAAATGAAAAAGGTATTTATTACGCCGAATTCACTCTTCTCCTTGACGAAATGGACCTGGAGAGAAGCAATCAGCTGGACCTTCTGACTTATGTAAAAGATATTTCGACGGAAACGGCGCGATACTTTCAGGGTTCGGAAAATATCATAAAAAAGATTGAAGAGTTTGAAGATTCTTCCTCTCTGATCTATTACATAGCCCCCTATCTGAATATCTCCCGGTCGGAAAAGCAGGAACTTCTGGAAATAACCTCAGTAAGAGAAAGGGGAATGAAATTTCTCGATTATCTGATCCGCCAGAAAGAATCTATCAAAATACAGGCGGAGATGGCTCAGAAGGTCAATGAAAAAGCCAATAAGAGCTACAGGGAAAGCATTCTGAGAGAGCAGCTCAAATCCATCCAGGAAGAACTGAACGATGGGAAAAAAAGCAAGGGAGAAACTCTTAAAGAAAAGATAGAAGGCTCCCTGATGCCTGAGGATGTGAGACAGATTGCTCTGGAGGAACTGGAGAAACTGGAAGCTCAGGGTCCCAACGGATCTGACAGCCATGTTATCCGGAACTATCTCGATCTGCTGATCGCCCTTCCCTGGAAACAGGCGGATGAGCAGGATATAGATATTAATCTCGCAAGGGAGATTCTGGACAGGGATCACTACGGCCTGGAAAAAGTGAAGGAGCGAATTATTCAGCATCTGGCGGTTATGAAACTGAAGAAAGGCAGAAAAGGTTCCATTCTTCTTCTCGTAGGGCCTCCCGGAACGGGTAAAACCAGTCTTGGAAAAAGCGTGGCAGGAGCCCTGAACAGGCAGTTCGTCCGCATCAGCCTAGGAGGCATCCGCGATGAGGCTGACATCCGCGGCCACAGAAGGACCTATGTGGGAGCTCTTCCGGGACGGATCATTCAGGGCATGAAGAAAGCGGGAGAAACCAATCCGGTCTTCATGCTCGACGAGGTTGATAAAGTGATGAGAGGCTTCAGCGGAGATCCGGCCAGCGCCCTTCTGGAAGTTCTGGACCCGGAGCAGAATAACAGCTTCTCCGACCATTACCTGGAAGTGCCCTACGATCTTTCCGACGTCTTTTTCATCGCTACGGCCAACTCCATCGAAACCATACCGGGTCCGCTGCTCGACAGAATGGAAGTGATCCACATTTCCGGATATACAAATCATGAGAAGTTTTACATCGGGAAACAGCATCTGATACCCAGGGTCCTAGAAGAGCACGGCCTTGACGACGGAAAACTGATCATTGACGATGAGGCTCTGACTGAAGTGATCGAAAACTACACGAGAGAGGCGGGCGTGAGAACCCTGAAGAGAAAACTCGACTCGCTGGCCAGGATTTCATCGGAAAAAGTGGTTTCGGGAAAGGAAAAACTGCCCTACCATATAAATGCGGGAAAAGTGGAGGAGTTTCTCGGTAGAGAGAGAGTGCGCCACGCTATTGCGGAAGCGGACAATCCTCCCGGAGTTGTAACGGGACTGGCATGGACACCGGTGGGAGGAGAGATTCTCTTTATCGAAAGCACCAATATGCCCGGCACAGGCCAATTGACCCTGACAGGGCAGATGGGCGATGTGATGAAGGAATCGGCCCAGATTTCCAGGAGCCTGATACGCTCCAGGCTGACTCTCTTCGCGGCGGGGTTCTCATTCAATGAGAATGATCTGCATATTCACATTCCTTCGGGAGCTGTTCCCAAAGACGGCCCTTCTGCGGGAATAACCCTTTTCACATCCCTGGCTTCGCTGGTAACGGGGAGAAAAGTGGATCCCAAACTGGCCATGACCGGTGAAATTACTCTCCGGGGATCGGTTATGCCGATCGGGGGACTCAAAGAAAAGGTTCTGGCGGCTCACCGGGCAGGTATCAAAAAAATACTCATCCCCGATGAAAACAAAAAAGATCTGGAAGATGTGCCCCGGGAAATAAAAGAGGAACTGGAGTTCAAAGCCGTATATACCGTTGAGGAAGTGATACAGGAAGCGCTGGGGATTACATTGCCCCGCTTCGGAGCCAACGGCCCCGATCCGGATAAACATGAGGTGAAAGTTGAAAAATAATAATACGAAGGAGCACATCCTGAACCGCGGCTTAGCTGTGGTAAGGGAAAAAGGGTTCAAGAATACGGGTATCAGCGAAATTCTGAAATCCGCTTCTGTTCCCAAGGGCTCTTTCTATTATTATTTCGAAAGCAAAAGCGATTTCGGGATCGAGCTGCTCGATTATGCGGCCCGGTCCTTTTTTAAAGAAATCGAGTCTCATTTTTCCGGGAAGATTCCACCGTTGAAACGGATCGAAACCTTTTTTGATGATCAGATTGACCAGCTCAGAGATTCGCCCTGCCACTGCGACTGTCTCTTCGGAAAACTGTCCCAGGAAATGACCGACGAGGATCCCCGTTTCAGGGAGGAACTGAAAAACATTTTCGATTCATGGTTGAAATACTTCAGCGAGGCTCTTCTCGAAGCGGAGAAAAATGGAGAAATAACACTCCGATACAGCGCCGATTCTCTGGCCAGGTTTATTCTTTCAGGTTGGGAAGGTGCTTTGCTGCAGAGCAAGCTGCTCCAGTCTGTTCAACCTCTCGTTGAGTTCCGGATGATTTTTCTTTCCATGATCAGGGAGAAATGACGGTTTGGTTCCGTCCCATTCTTTTGGCTTCGTATAGCGCTTTATCCACTCTGTCGACCAGACTCTTCGTATCTTCGTCTTTCCGGATTTCCCCTGCTCCCAGACTAATGGTCACGTGTTCGGAAATGGATTTGAATGTAACCACTTCAATTGCTGATCTGAGCCTCTCCGCGATTATTTCAGCCGAAGAGAGATGGGTGTCGGAAAGAATGAGTAGGAACTCTTCTCCGCCGTAACGAACCGCCAGATCGGTTTTTCTGATAGAGGCCAGAGTCATTTCGGCAACAGAGACGAGAACATCATCACCGGCGCTGTGCCCGAAGGTATCATTCACTGTCTTGAAATGATCCAGATCGAAAAGCAGAACGGAGAAAGGCGTTCCCTTCCTCTGAAAAATTTCAAACTGGAATGAGAGAAAATCATCACAGTATCGTCTATTATAAAGCCCTGTCAGAGGATCTCTGAGTGAAATCTCCTTCATTTCCCGATAGGTCATCTCCAGCTCATCGGCCATCTTCAGTATTTTCTCCTGGGTCAATTCACGGCTCCGGGAGATGTAAAAGGAAAAAACGGAAAAAGCCAGTATCGGCAATAGGGTTACAAATGATACGATTTTTCCGTTCATCATATAGTAGAGGGTTATAAAATAGAGAAGTCCTGCCGAATGGGTGATAATGAGCCTGATCCGGGATAACCGGTAGAGAAAGGAAAAAGCCAGAATCGCCAATGTATAGGCGAGAAAATCCCCGGAGTCAACAGAATCAAAAGCTGAGATTCCTATCAGAATGAAATAAGCCGCCAGCAGATAAAAATAAACAATATGATCGAGTGAAGTTTTATTCTCCTTTTTCGACAAAAGAAAATAGAGAAACCGCATAAGAAAAGAGAGTAGTGCCAGGATCAGAAAGGAAGTAAAATAAAAGATGAAAAATTCCGAACCGGCTCCGGTTATCTTTCTGATTCCGAAAATAGCTGTAAATGCCAGAGCAAAAAGACCCGTCAGGGTTGAGATGGTCTTCATACTCCTGAGATTATCATCCTTGCGGATATGATTTAACTCTTCAACGAATGTTTTATGGGACAGCTTTTTCTCCATACTCTATATGATAATACACAGAGAAAAGCTGTGCCAATTATTCCGTTACGGGGACAGATCTGTCAGGCGGAAGAGTTACGGAATAGAAAAAGGATCCCAGCCCGAAAAAAGCCGCCATGGAAAACAGCATCTCCAGCCCCAGTGATTCCCAAAGCAGGCCTCCGGCAACAGCGATGATAATGCTGATGAGATGATTGATTGAAATTCCCGCGGAAAGAGCTGTCGTCACTTCCTCCTTAGAATCGGAGAGAGTCTTGACATATTTGGCTCGGGCCATTCCCGCCATAAAGAGCATAGCGTCGACAACAAAAGCTATGGAGACAATGATAAAAGCCGTTTGGTGATCAAAGAACAGGTGCGAAAACCCGTAGACGATACAGAGCGCGAACAGGATGACCGTATCGGCCACCAGTATAATCTTGTACCCGACTTTATCCATAAGACGCCCGAGCAGGGGATTGAGAAAAATATTCCCCAGAGACCACAGGCTGTAGAGAAAAGCGATATACTCCGTTTTGGCTCCGTAATTCATAATGAGTACATAAGGAGCGAATGTGAGGAAAACCTGTTTCCGGGCTCCGAAAAACATTTCGAGAATATAATAGCGGCTGAACTTACGGCTGAAAGCAATCTTCTGTTTTTTGACATGATCATCGCGATTTTTCATCTTCGCGGTCATTATGATACCGCCCAGAAGAATCAGGGCTCCCAAGAGGTATGTCGTTCTGTAGGGCAGAGTTTCCGGGAGGTCAGCTCCCATATGGCGGATAACAAGAAATATAAGGGGAACGAGGTAGTATCCGGCCAGTTGGCCCGCATTGCCGGCGCTGCCCACGGTACCCATGGCAAGCCCTTCTTTTCCCGGTCTTGCCAGATGCATGGTGATGGAGTTCCGGATGGGCATCATCATATGCTCTCCCGTGCTCCAGAGAACGATTAATACGATAGCCGGAACCACATTCATGCCGAAAAAGCCGAGACCGAGCAGGCCGAGGAATGAAACGATAAGAGAAAAATACATAACGCGCAATTCGTTGAATCGATAGAGAAGCCCCATTATGAGAAATAGAAGCAGTCCCGGTAGTTCCCGGGGAAACTCGACGACTCCCCTGCCGGCCCGGCTAATGCCCAGTATATCGTGAAGAAAATTATTGAGGACGCCGTTCGCCATTCCGGTGGCGACTCCGAAAATAAGCATGGCAGTAAGGAATCCCCGGACCCCCTCGCCGGAGAAAACGGTATCGGCTGATTGAAGTAATTTACTCTTTTTCATAATGAAAAGGAGTATATATTAATCTGACGATATGAACAGCCTCAAAATTTCAGAAACATCTGGCTTTCCAGTTCCAGAAGTTTTTTCTTTGCGGGAATTCCCCCGGCATATCCTCCGAGCGAACCATCAGCCGCGATGATGCGGTGACAGGGAATCAGTATGGATATGCCATTCGCCCCGTTAGCTCCGGCGACTGCGCGCACCGCTTTTTCCCTGCCCATTCTCGCAGCCAGTTCGCCGTAACTCTCGGTTCGGCCGTAAGGTATGGTCTGCAGGGCTTCCCAGACTTCTTTCTGAAAATCAGTTCCCGCAGTGATCAGCGGTATATCGAAGACTTCTCTGTTGCCGTTGAAATATTCCTCCAGCTGCCGCTCCGTTTTTTCGAACAGGGAACAGTCCCCTTCGTCAAAGGAGGCTTTGAAACAGGAAGCCAGCCGGCTGTCTATACGGCCTCTCATCTTTCTGTATTTCCAATCGAGCAGGCAGAGTTTTCCGTCATATTCTCCCAGAATAACTTCTCCGGGAGGGATTTTAATTGTTTTAACGATTATTCTGTTCATAGAAAAAGTATATCATAAATGATGGAAAAACACTTAACATTTGATTACATTGAGCACAAAATATCAAAAGGCGGCGAGTCAAAACCTGTATAGTTATTTCAAGGAGGAAAAATTGGACTGGATAGACAGGCTGAACAATGCCGTAACCTATATGGAAGAGCACCTCGAAGAATATGAGGATATCAGAATGATCGCCGCGGCAGCCAATTCGAGCCACTTTCATTTCCAGAGGATGTTTGCCCTGATCAGCGGAATAACCGTGGCGGAATACATCCGGAGAAGAAGGTTGACTCTGGCTGCGGGAGATATACAGAAAGGCCATGAGATTCTGGAAACGGCTCTGAAATACGGTTATGAGTCACAGGCTTCTTTTACAAGAGCCTTCAGCCGGATGCACGGTCTCACTCCGGCAAAAGCCCGGGAGCCGGGTGCGAGACTGAAAGCCTATCCCCCGTTGACCTTCAATATTTCGATTACAGGAGCACACAGTATGGATTATGAAATCAGAGAATTCGGAAGCTTTGAAATTACAGGCTTTGTTCGTCCTTTTACAACAGTGGACGGGTCGAACTTGAGAGAAATCCCCCGTTTTTTCGAGGAGATGGATAAAAGCGGATCGATTGAGGAAATGAACAAGCTGACCGGTCCCGAAGGAAAACTGAAGGGCTCACTTCTGGGAGTCTGCATGGATTTCGATGAAAAAACCGAACGATTCAATTTTATGATCGGCGTGGAACCGGTCGGGAGGAAATCCCATGAGAAGCTGGAAAGCCGAACCATCCCGCCTCTGACCTGGGCTGTCTTTCCGGGCAGAGGGAAAATGCCCGATTCGATTCAGGCCGTATGGAAGAGAATTTTTTCAGAATGGTTTCCTTCGATGGAATATGAACACGCCGAGGGCCCGGAGCTGGAAGTCTACCTTCCGGAACCCTGCGACGATGGTGAAGCTTCTTTTGAAGTGTGGATTCCCATCGTGAAAAAGTAGAGACTCAGACCGGGGCTTTCAAACCCGTCAAAGCGTCGCCCACAGCTTCGAGGAGTTTTTCCTCGCTGATGGGCTTGATAAGATAATCAACCGGTCCCGTTGTCATGGCTCTTTCTTTCGTTTTCTCATCCCTGTAGGCGGTGAGATAGAGCACAGGCGTTGACGTGAGTATCTTCATTCTCTGGACAGCTGATACGCCATCGACAAAACTGTTCAGATTAATGTCCATGATAACGAGATCCGGTTTGTGCTTGACAATAGCAGGCATAAAATTTTCGCTGGTCATGACGACTTCCGGAACATCGTAACCGGCTTTCTGGAGGCTTTCCTGAATCTCCATACCCACGAGGACTTCATCCTCTACGACCAGAATACGTGCTTTTCCCATATTCGGCTCCTGAATGTTTTATTTTATACTTTATTAAATATGTAGCCGAGTGTAACATATAAAAGTTATGCAGGCAAATCATAAACGGTTCCGGCTGGATGATAATAAAGTGGTCGTCATTCACGATTTTCTCTATTCCCGTCAGAAATACCCTCTCATTATCATTACCATAGCTCTTTATGCCATGATTATCCTCCTCTGGGGTGAAAATTTCGAGGTTTCGGCCAATTATTTTATTATTTTCCCTGTTATTGTCGTCGCCGTGAGTTTCGGTTTCAAAGGCGGGCTTATAGCCGGAGTGCTCGGGCTCCCGTTCAACCTCCTCTTTTTTCATATCATACATCATCCGGAATACGCCCCCGCAAGCCTGACCATGGCGGAAATGTCCGGCATAGTTCTGGGATCAAGCCTCGGATATGTGAGCGATTTTTTCACCCGGATGAAAGAGGAGATGAGACGCCGGGAAAAGAGCGAAGCGGCTCTGGAGAAATCGCTGAGGGAAAAAGAGATACTCCTGAAGGAGATCAATCACCGGGTAAAAAACAATCTCAACCTCATAAAGAGCTTTATCCAGCTTCAGGTCAACCGGATTGAAGAGGGAGAAACCAGGGAAATCCTTCTTGCCATGAGAAACAGAGTGATATCCATTGCCATGGTCCAGGAGCTGCTTTACGCTCAGGATTCGATCGACAATCTCGATTTCACGACATATCTGCGTGAACTGTCCGATTCCTTTCTCGAGGGATTCGGCCGCAGCCGGATGAGCATAGAGCTCCTGACCGGCCCCGCTCCCGTAATGCTGGACAGCCATCAGGTAACGTCGCTGGGCATCGTGACAAATGAAATTCTGACCAATGCCTCCAAATACGCCAGACAGGAGGAGGGGATAACGGAACTGGTCATATCTTTGGTGTATAGTGAAAACCTGCTTTCACTGACCTTTCTGGACAACGGCCCGGGATACCCCGAAACCGGAGAGGGAACCGGTCTGGGATTCAAACTGATCCGTTCTCTTATAGCCGAGTTGCAGGGAGACATATCGGTTAGCAGTGGAAAAGATGGCGGTGGTGAATTAAAAATTTCGATTCCTGTAGTATAATTTATTTCATGAGATTACCTGCTGCTATTTTACTGTTGTCCGCATTCCTGTCTTCCTCTCTCTCCGCCGAAACAATCGGCCTGTCGATCAGCGTCATAAGCCCCGATACCGGGGAAAACAGATCCCGCCTCGAATCGGTCCTGATCCGCGCCGCATCGGGCGCCTCCCGACGGTACGGGGAATACTTCGATGTGGAAATTAAAGAACAAGGAAAGAGATCCTACGATTACGACATATCATTCACGGCTGTCATGGAAGGGGAAACTCCCGTTCTCGCCATGCTCTTCACACCGGAAAAAGGAGGATCGCCTCTCAATCAGTCGGTCATGGGCGACCTGGATGACAACAGCCCCGCGTATATTTCCGAATTGATATTCCGCATGTGGGCACAGACCAATCCCGCCGGAATAACGTCCCATGCTCCGGAACCGGTTTTCCTGGAGGAAGTGCCTTCGCTCTTTCTGGTAGAATCGGCCATACCGGATTTTTCCGGTTACAACACGGCTTCAGCTGTCGCTGTCAGGGAAAACGGGAATCTGGTTCTGGCGATGGGAGCGCTCTGTTACGAAACGGACAGCAATTTCAATCCCCTAGTACAACTGGCGGGCGATCTCTATTCGCCTTCAAGCGCCCTTTTTTTCTTCGGTACGGGAGTCACTCCGGGCGGTTCGGTTTTTCTGAAACCGACGAACGGACGGGACATCTATAAGATTGTAGAAGGCGCGCCCCGCACTATGAAAATCAGGACGGGAATCGATGTGACCGGTCCGATGGCGGTTCTCCCCAACGGCACGGCGGTTCTCTACCATACCATGAGCCGGAAATTCGTACGAATCGAAGGGAACAGAAGAAGCGATCTTGATATCCCACTCGGTCCCTACACTTATGTCTATGCCATGGCTCCCGGTCCCGAAGGCAATTTATGGATCCATGACAACGTGGAACAGCGCTTCAAGATATTTACGGACACAGGGAATTTTATAAGTTCCATCATGCCTGTCGGCACGGGAGATGATGTGCTCACTCCCATGTCCATGGCGGTTCTCGACGACGGAGCCCTGATTCTCTATTCCAATAGCGCTCTGTATAAGTTCGACAGCGAGGGTGTTCTGCAGTGGAAAAAGACCGGCTACCACTTCCGAGAGGAAGAGTCCTTCCCCATGTCACCGGTGAATTTGGCGGTTGATCAGGAAAGAGGGTTCATCTATATGGCCGATTATGCCGCCAACAGAATTCTCAAGTTCTACGATCCCGCTCTGGACAGGGGAGGAAATGACTCTGTCGGCGAAACCCGCCGGCTTCTGGAGCTCAACAGAAGGATAGATGAAGATCCTTATGGAGAGGAGCCGATACGGCGGAAAGCCCTGTACTACCGCGACAGGGAAGACTGGGTACTGGCCAGATACTGGCTGGAAGAGCTGATCAATATCAACCCCTTCGACAGCGAGGCTTCTTCCATGCTCGACGAAATCGAAATACGGGGTCTGTTGAGACAGGCTTCGGAACTGGAGGCAGAAACGCTGAAGACGGCGAGAACGATCGGCCCCGAATCCGCCAGAGACCTCTACAGCCGGACAGTGAGGCTCTACGAGAAAATAATCAGCCTCGACAGTTCAATGGGCGAGGCATCGGAAAGGATGAACCGCTTCAAGGAAGCTTACAACAGGGAAGCGGCGGATATACCGGGAAGAGAAGAAAAACCCCTGACTATCGCCGGTCTCAGCGTAAAGGGGATTTTCCCGGCGCTGATTCACTACTACCGGGAAAATCCCGTCGGCACCGTAAGGGTGAAAAATGACCTGGATCGCGATGTCTCCAATATCAGAGCTCTGTTGAATTTAAAAGAATACATCGACTTTCCCGCAGAATCGGATCCGGTACCGCTGCTGAAACCGGGAGAAGAAATAACACTCGATCTGAAAATTCTCCTGAATGAAAAAGCGTTTAATCTGAGGGAAGACCTTCCTCTTCAATTCCAGGTAACTCTTCAATACGACCTGGAAGGGAGTGCGAGGGCGACGGGAAAAACAGGCAATACGACCCTTTACCGGCGGACCGCCCTTACCTGGGACAATACGGCGAAACTGGCAGCTTTTATCATGCCCAACGAATCGGTCGTCTCCACCTTTTCCCACAGAGTCCTGGCGGACAGTGGTAAAGTCCCGGGCCTTCCGCCGAAAATGGTGAAGGCGGCGAGAATCTGTGACGCCCTGGGCACTTACGGGATTGCCTATATAGAAGATCCCGAATCACCTTTTTCACAGCAGTTCGAAGAGGAAGGTGTAATAGATACGGTCCGGTATCCCCGGACGACACTGCAGATCCGTTCGGGTGATTGCGACGACTCGACGGCGCTGCTGGCTTCCATGCTCGAATCTTCGGGAATCGCTACGGCGATAATGACATCACCGGGCCATGTCTTTATGGCTTTCGATACGGAAGAGCCGGCAGGAAACCGCTGGATGTATGAAAATACCGGCAGAGAAATCCTGATCGAAGGCGGAACCATTTGGATTCCGCTGGAATCGACCTACCTGCAGGACGGTTTCAATGCCTCCTGGGCTAAAGCATCGGAAATCATATCCCGCTATTCCCGAAATGAAATCGGGTTTCTGACTGTAGCCGGCCAGAGGAGCGTCTTTCCTCCCCTCCCCCTCGGGGAGAGTTCCATCATGGTTGTGGAGCCGGGAAACAGGGAAATAGATCCACTGAACAGCGAAACTCTGGCAGGGCTGACCGCCTCGCTTTATGAAGAGAATGCCAGCAAGCTGAAAGGAGAGGCTGCCGGGGCTTCGGGTCGGAGAGAACACCAGCTGAGCAACAGGTTGGCGGTCCTCCATGCCCGATTTGAAAACTGGAGAGAAGCCGAGAACATCTTCCAAAGTCTCATTAAAGGAGAGACTGCCTATCTCTCTCCCTACGTCAATCTCGGTAACCTTTACTATAGCAGAGGAGAGTACGGCAAAGCTCTGGAGATTTTCCAGGAAGCCCTTGCCATCAACGGAAATTCGCTGATGGTCAATCTGGCTCTGGCCAAAACCTATTACCGTCTGGGAGACAGAGCCGGTACGGCCCGCTATTACAGACTTGTCAAAAACCAATCGGAACCGCTTTCCGAAGAATATGCCTATCTGGGAGAAAGCGGCTCGACAACCCGCGCCGGAGCCGATGATGAACCGCCTCTCCTCTGGATGACAGAAGAATAGATGGAGGTCTGTCCACGGTGAAAAAACTCTTCCTCTTTTTTATTGACGGCATCGGTCTCGCCCCTGCCTCGGAAAACAATCCCATCTCCGGCCTTTTTTCCGGTCTGACTGAGGGTTTCGGCCTGAAATTCACCGATAAGCCTCTCTTTTTCAAGGATTCGGTTCTCTGCCCTCTCGATGCCTGCCTGGGGATAAAAGGAGAACCGCAATCCGCTACAGGGCAGAGCACCATATTTACGGGAGAAAATGCCCCGGCTCTGCTGGGATATCACCTGCCCGCTTTTCCCAATGAGGAGCTGGTAAAACTGATCGCGGAAAAAAGTATAATGAAAGTCCTGGCGGAACGGGGCGTATCGGTGACATCCGCCAATATGTATTCCCACCGTTTTTTCGAGGAGAGAAGACAATCGGAAAAGAACCGATTTCCCGTTTCCACACTGACGATTGAAGCATCGGGGACCCCTTTCAGAATGATAGAGGAATACCGTTCCGGCCTGGCCGTTTTCGCCGACATTACGGGAGAGCTGATCAGAAAAAGAGGATATGAGATTGATGAAATCGAACCGGAGGAAGCGGGCCGCCGCATCCATGGCATAATGAAAGATTGGCAGTTTGTTTTCTTCGAATACTTTATGACCGACCATTACGGGCACAAGAGAAAAAAGGAGGAGCTGATCCGGTCTATTGAAGTGCTCGACCGCTTCGCCTCAGCCGTAGCCTCGGGACTCGATCTGGAAGAGGAAGCCATGCTCATAGTCAGCGATCACGGGAATGCCGAAGATATGACAACCGGCGGGCACACGGGGAATTTCGTGCCGGGTCTTCTCGTGGGCGGAGGTTTGGAAATGAGGGAAAGCTTCTCCCGGTCCAAAAGCCTGACGGACATTTACAATTTTTTTCTGGAATATTATAAAAATTAACTTTCCATGATAAAATGAAGTTCTTATGAACTACCTTATGGAAAGCCGCGATGAAATTGAAAGGCTGGAAAAAAAGACAGGCTTTGACGCCGTCAAGCAACAGGCTCTCTGGGCTGGTCTCAGAGAAGGAATGCGCGTCGCCGATATCGGTTGCGGCAGCGGACGGACCAGCTCCTTTCTGAAAGAGCTCACCGGTCCTTCCGGTTCGGTCACAGGCGTGGACCTATCACAGGACCGACTCGACTATGCCCGGGCGACCTACGGCCGGGACGGCCTAACCTTTGAACAGAGAAATATATACGAACCTCTCGACGATCTGGGCCAATTCGATTTTATCTGGGTCCGCTTTCTTCTGGAATATCACAAAAAGAGCCAGTTCGAACTGGTTCAGAAATTCGCCTCGATGCTCAGTCCCGGCGGAATTCTCTGTCTGATTGATCTGGACCACAACAGCCTGAATCACTTCGGCATACCCGAGAGACTGGAAAAAGCCCTTGAGGAAAGCGTGGCCGCTTTGAGCGCCGTTTCGGATTTCGATCCCTATGCCGGCAGAAAACTCTATTCCCATATGCACAGACTGGGACTCGAGGAGATTGATGTACATGTGGGAACCCATCACCTGATGTTCGGGGAAATGAATGAAACGGACAGTTATAACTGGACCAAAAAGCTAACCATAGGATTAAGCAGCTCGCCATACGATTTTCCCGAGTACGAAGGAGGATTCGAGGAATTCGCTGCCGAATGCCTTCGATATATTGCCGATCCCGGACGATTTACCTATACGCCGTTGATTTCCTGCAGAGGCATCAAGGGCGTGTAACTATCCTTTAAGGGATGCAGGTTTTCATTCAAATACTCACAGAACACATCGACGATATGGGGATCGAGGTGCCAGCCCGATTCGGCTTTCAGGGCGGTTATCGCCATTTCGACCGACATGGGGCTCCTGTAATGGCGCCGTGATGTTATGGCGTCAAAGAAGTCCGCGACAGCGATGATTTTCGCACCCAGAGGAATCTGATTGCCTTTCAACCCCATGGGATACCCCCCGCCGTCAATCTGTTCGTGATGCGAGGCGGCTATGTCGGGGATTTCCGCCAGATCCCCTTCAAAATTGATCTGGTTCAGAATGGTTCTGGTTTTCACCACATGGGTCTTGATAATATCGTATTCCTGCGCCGATAGCTGGCCGTTCTTTTTCAGGATGCTGTCGGGAACGCCGATCTTTCCGTAATCGTGGAGCATCGATGCTATATGGATCATATCGCGGTAACGGGTGGAAAGCCCCATTCTCCGGCAGATTTCATCGGCGTACTCCGCCACTTTTTCCGAATGCCCCGCCGTCAGGGGATCCCTCGCATCGATACTGGAGGCCAGAACCTTGATTATCGATTGCAGCTGAGTCTCCCGCGCCTTCATCAGCTGAATCTTTTTCAGTCCCACGCCGACGATAGAGGCAATGCCCATCAGAAGGCTGATATCACTCTGAAGAAGGGGTCTCTGGGAATGAAGGTTGTCAACGGACAGGATACCCAGGGTATCGTTATCGCAGATAATGGGACAGCAGATGAAGGACTTGGCTCCGATGCTCTTGGTAAAAGCAATGCTTCTCAGGCTCATGTCCTTCTTGATATCCTCCACATTGTTTATGAGATAAGGCTTCTGCTCCTTGAAACAGACAACGAACACCCCTTTCGAATGGGGGTTGGTCAAGCTGAAATCTGTCGTGTTGAGCATTTCCTGAAATCCGGCGTTGTAACCGTAACCGCTTTTGAACTGCAGTTTTGTCTTTTCTTTATTAACCAGGAGAATGAGCCCCCGGTCGAACTCCAGCAATTCCCGGATGGCGTCGATGGTACCTTCGACAGTTTCTTCGATTGTCATTTTCGAGTTGATGACTTCGCTTACTTTCCGGGCGATAACTGTTGTATTGTAATTGACATCGATCTGATGAAAGAACTTTTCCGTTGTTGATTCAAAGGCATCGGTTTTTGAGCGCAGTTCCTGCACTTCGAGCTTTTTCGTCACATAACCAAGTCCCATAAAAATAGCAGCAGAACCGATCAGGGAATGAGAAAGAGGCAATTTCATGCCCAGCCCCAGATTGGTTACATTGGCACTGAGAAGCGCAAGAAAGCCGCCCCATTGAATTTTGTTCATGATTTTTAAAGGGGAATCTTCCCATTTGACGACATAACGGCAGCACTTTCCACCGGAAAAAAGGCATTCGGGATGCTCCAGAGTGACGTGTTTAAGACCCAGAACGGATGGAACAGCTTCCATCATTCCCTTTCTGTTCTCACACTGATAAGGCTTTTCCGTAACTGAAGGGTTTACACTGAACAGGATCTCAACCGAATTGCCCGACAGCTTTCTGGTTCTGTACTCGGTATATTTTGTAAAATTCGCCGAAATTTTCTCCACTTTTTTAAAAGCAGTAATGGGATCGAGAATGCTTATAAAAATTTCATGAATGAGGTTTCCCTTATTGGCGGAAGAAGAGAAGAACCGGCCCGCTTCTCTGGCGATATTCTGCTGCCCCGTCATTTGAACCAGTTTTTCGTAAAAGAGATCCACCTGTTCCTGAGAAAACCAGTGTCCCGGATCGGCCACCTGATAGGGTTCGATACCGGCATACTCGTAGAGAACATCGAGATCGATATAGGAGTAGCGGGATTTAATGAGTTTTATGTAGCTGTCAATTATCCGGCTGCTGTAGGGTTTCTTCTCCATAACTGTCTCTTTCATTTGCTTTCCTAATGGTGGATTTTTCTTATCAGTTTCTTCAGGTGATGAAAATAGGAATCACCGGCCTCAAGATTCAGGACCCATAAGGTATAGATTTTATCAATAGGGAGTTTCAGGTCCCGGGCATAATCCAGAGGATAAGCCAGAGTGGGAATCCGCCCCTGTCCGGGATATCGCTGTCCCAGAAACCGGAGAGCTCTACCTATAACCGTCCGGTCCAGTTCCAGGGGATTGATGATAAAAAGCTTGAGCGAATTTGTCAGGTCCGACATATTCAGACCCGCATCGGTTTTATCCACCATTATGACAGCGCAGGCGGTTCCGCTTTTTCTCAGAGAGAAAAATGTTACGTCTCTGGAGAAACCCGATTCGCTGTAATCCCGGAGGAGCGTGCCGCTGTCGAGCATTCCGTCATCGAGATTGAAATTCTTCATCATCAGACCGCCTTCTTTCCGGTCGTAAAAAGACTGGAGGTCCCTCAGCTCCCCTTCAGTCGAGGGAGCGAGCTGCCATTCCGATGAGGAAAACAGTTCTGCGGGCTCTTCCTGCTCAAAGTGAAAATAAGCCCAGTCGTCCAGAGAGCATTTGCTCCGGTCATTGATCTTTTCCGCCATACCGCCGAACATGCGGTTGGGGAACTTGTTTTCCCTGCGGAAATAGCAGAATAGAAAATCGAGATGCATGCTCTCGATATGTGTGCAGTTGTTTGTAAAGCTACCCACCTGATTGAGAACATCCAGTCCCGTATTCTGCCCGCTGATGCTGCTCGCGGCATGGTGATGGAGAAGCCACGATTTTTCATAAGACCTGAGCATGGACATATGGCCCTGTATCTGATTCTCTTTCTGATAGATGAAATGCCGGGCGATAGCGGGTTGCTCGTTATAGAGTTTGTCGTACAAATCCTTGATTCTGTCGATATCCTCAAGGAGAAACTTGTATTTTTCCGGATAGATAAAACCTGACTCAAAAAAGAAACGCCAGAGAGCGTGGGTATCGACTGAATGGCTGATGTTGGAACGGTTGTCGATTTCATAGTGTATATAGTCGAGAAGACGGGTGTATTCCGGAGGATTCATATCCAGTATGGCCAGTCCGGAAAGGAGGTGCTCCGGATCGTTCTCGCAGTTTTTCCCCGAATAGATAACCTGAGCTTTGCAGAGCATGGAATTATTGCCCGGCAGGGTGATTTTCAAATCGGGAATCAGAAGCCCTGCGAAGAGAACAGATCGGTCCGCTCTCTCCTTTACGGAAATTCCCGACCCCGAGAGATCCTTCACCTTGAAAGATTTGTCCTGTCCCGAAAGGGGATGGCGGAAACGGACCTGGATAGAGGAGTTCATATCATAACGCTCGCCCCGGTACTCCTTTGCTCTGAATCGCTTGAAACTGGTTGAAGCGGGTTTTAAAACGAGCTCACTCCCCCCGGGAATATCTCTGGAACTGCCGACCGTGCAGATTCCCGAAAAGATCATTTCATTATTGTTACGGATCAGCAGGGAAATCTGTTCTTCCCTGTTGAGGAGCTTCAGCGAACCGTTGTCCTTTCTGTTCAGAAATATAAGAAAACTGCTGGAGTGAAAATTCCTGAGAAGCCCCGTGAACATGGTTCCGTTCTGTATCACCGTAACTTCGATGGAACGGCAAAGTTCCCGGACCTTCTCCCGCCGCTGCATTTCATATGCCGATTCGGGCAGGGAAACGGAAATACCGTCGCTATGGATCAGACAATTACTGGGAGAAAATTCCAGAGTATTGTCAAAACCGGGAATCATGATATTTTCCAGATGAAAGCTCTCGAGGTTTTCCCCTTCCCCATGGCCTTTTACCCATTTCAGCGATAGTTCATCGGATACGCAGGGTTCGGAATAGGCGGGTATGCGGATGGTTCGTCCGAAAGTATTGTGTCTGAAGATAAGGGAGAGAGGGATTTTCTCAAAGTTGGTGTAATTGATCCGGTTAATGAAGTCTCTTTTGGGCACCTGACGCCCTGTCCGGTTATCCCGGAAAGCCTCAGTGGTATCTTCATTGGATGAGAATAGATCTTTTGTTAACGGAGATGCGTCAACCAAGGGTGTAAATCCTTCCTGCAGTTAAAAATATTAAAGAGACCCAATATTTTTATCGGAAGGAAAAAAAAATAGATTAGTTCATAATCTGTTTAAAAATTAATTCTCCTATCATTCTCGCGCCTCTGCCATCGGGATGAACACCGTCGGCAAAATACTCCTGATGATCCAGAAGAGGATAATGGAGATCGATAACCTGACAGCCCGACTCTTCGGCAATCTCCCGGATCAGGGGGATAAGACATTTATCCAGCAGAGATCCCTCCATGCCCCATCGATTATGAAAGACAGGGGGAGGAAGACAGAGATAAATGTCCCTGGGTTCATTTTCCTGTCGAAACGCCCCGATAAGTTCCAGATAATCCTCTTTGAAGCTGTCGAGAAAAATGCGGTTTCCGATTTTCGTGTCATTGGTACCCAGAGCGATAACGACAACGTCCGCATTGAACTCCAATGCTCTGGAATACTGAGCGGTGTCTTTATAGGGACGGTCTCCCAGGTCAGTCAGAGTGGCGCCGTTCCGCCCGAAATTTCCTGTTTCGAATCTTCCTCCGGAAAGGGACTCTACAACGGCGGGCCAGGAATTTTCATAGCGCTTTTCCAAGCCGAATCCCCAGGTTATGCTGTCCCCGACGGCAGCGACTCTGAAAGGATCGGAAGATCCGCTCTCGCTGAACAGGGAAAGAGAAAAAAGACAGATATGAAAAAGAAATAAAAGACGCTTCACAGGCCTGTAAAACTCCCGATAAACTCATCCATTTCCTTTTGCCGGTTGATCGACAGCATTTCACGACTGATCCGCTCCATATGGGAAATGGTATAGCGCTTGAGAATTTGTTTTACCGGTTCTACGGAATAGGGAGAAACACTCAGATTACGTATCCCGATTCCGACGAAAAAAGGAACCATCAGGGGGTCGGAAGCCACGTCGCCGCAAACCGACAGATTTTGTATCTTATCCCCGGCTTCCCCGGCGATGGTTGCCAGGACCCGTAATACGGCGGGATGGTGGCATCTATACAGATAGCTGAGGTTCTCGTTGGTCCGGTCCACAGCCAGCAGATACATGATAAGATCATTGGTTCCGATGGAGAGAAAGTCAGTTTCCCGCGCCAGATCACCTACTGACATAGCTGCGGAAGGCAGCTCCACCATGGCTCCGATCTTCGGATTTCTCTGAAAAGCGACACCTCTTGCCTCAAGATGGGCTGCACAGATAGAAATTTCCTCTTTAGCCTCCAGAACTTCCTCGACACTGGAAACCATGGGGAGCATAATTCCCAGATCGGCGCCGTCCCCCGCTCTCAGCATGGCTTTGAGCTGTTCGCGGAACATTCCCCTGTTGGCCAGGGAAAAGCGAATCCCTCTGACTCCGAGAAAAGGATTCATCTCCGTCTCGCTCCGCCCTTCGAGCAGTTTGTCCCCTCCGATATCCGCGGTTCTGAGGATAACCGGTTTGCCCTGCTGACTTTTAACGATAGCTCTGTATATGCGGTACTGCTGCTCCTCAAGAAGGAAGTCGTTTTTCAGGATAAAGGGAAACTCGCTCCTGTATAACCCGATACCTTCAGCTCCCTGCCGCACCGCTTCCCTGGCATCATTGAGAATATTGATATTAGCCATGACCCGGACGGGAATGCCGTCAGCACTGCATCCGTGAACCCTGTTGATATTTTCCGAACGGCGCGGCGGAGACGTTTCCGCCAGAAGCCGGGTCCGGTCTTCTTCATGGGGATTGATATAGAGTTTCCCTTCGCCGGCATCCAGTATAAGATCAGTCCCTTCGGGAATTGTCAGAAAAGTCTTTTCTTCGCAGATCAGGACAGGCACGTCGAGTGAGCGGGCCAGAATGGAAATATGAGCAGTCACTCCAGAGCCTTTGAGAACGATGCCTGAAGCTTTTTCCACAGCAAGCCTGAAGAGATCGGAGGGATAAATGTGCCGGCAGAGGACTATGCGCCCCTCGTAGGAAAACCCCTTGTCCCCATCTTCCGACATATTGCTGATAAGGCGGAAGCCGAGATCCCGCACATCCTGGGCTTTTTCGGCAAAACGGATCTCTGTCATGGAGGCGAAACGGTCGGCGTATTCATTGATGACCTGACAAACAGCATGGGAGGCTTCTCTGCCCTCATTGATTAATGCCCTCATTTTGCTGATAAAGCTGTGGTCCTTAAGCATGTAGATCTGGGCTGTAAAAATCATGGAGACGATTTCCGACTCTCCCGAAGCGGCTGAATCCTGGTACTGAGCCAGCTGTCTGAGAGAGAGCTCGAGGGCCTGCTCAAAGCGGGCGGCTTCCTTTTCTTTCGTTCCCGCCGGCTGGAGGCTCTCTGCAGCCGTCTCCATATCACTCCATTCGGGCAGGGCTTTACCCGAAGCGATTCCTTCGGAGGTTTTCATCCCCTTCAGAACCATTCTTCCTGAAATCTCCTGATCCAGTTTACAGACGGGATGATTGATGAAAACAAGGGCATCGGAGAGACGATCGCTAAAGAGCGATGCCGCTTCCATAACCGAAGCTTTGTCCATATGAGAGAAAGCGTCGGCATGGCGGTGTCCGAGAAGCAGAATCCCGTTTTTTCCGTTTCCCCGCAAAAATGGGACGATTATTTTTGATTGAAGTGTACTGTCTTCTCTTTTTCCGGAAACATCCCCTAAAAGTCGAACGGTTCCTTCGCGAAAGGCTCTGTCCACTTCCTCTTTATCGAGAGAGAACCGCACAGGCAATCCCTCCCGGCTGCAGCGAAGGCTGTCCCAGAAATCCCCCGAATCGAATCCCACCCGGAAAACGGGTTCATCTTCTAATTCATTATAACCGAAAATGGCCCCGAGAGATGCTCCGGAAATCTTCATCAGATGCCGGACAGAATCTTTAAAAAAGCGATCAACCTCTCCGGTCGTTTCAAATAGGGCGATTTCCCCACAGACTGTATCGAGAAAGCGGAATAAGGGATTTTTCTTCATTAAGTTAAGTATAGAGAAAAGAGCTGTCCAGTTCCATAAGAAATACATAGACCTCTGCCGCAAGTGCAAAGAGTTCCGGAGGAATTTCCTGCCCCGGAGGAAGGGATAGCAGAATATTGGTCAGAGGCTCCTGTTCGACCAGAGGAATACCCGCCTCTTCGGCAAGATCGAGGATTTTTCGGGCCAGATAACCCCGTCCCGATGCGATAAGCCGTGGCGCATCATCTTTTTCTCTGTCCCATTTCAGAGCGGCCGCTCCTTTTTCTACCCCCACAGGTCAATCCCCCTTTTCCTGTTTTCACCGGCAATGTTCTTCTTTCGGGCCTGGTCCGTTATGACAGAAATCCGGGGTACTTCCATGCCGTGTCTCTCGAGCTGCGCTCTTAAGGATCTGATAGATTTTTTCAGCAAGGCTCTCACTCTTTCATCTGCAGAAACAAAAGCGCAGCTGCGCTTCACCGCTCCGTCCTGAAGAATGACTGAAACATCACCCAGCCGAGGAGATGAAAAATCGATCCGGCAGGAAAAAGCCTCTTTATCTTCAACCATATCCGGCACATCTGATTCTTTACGGCCCACAGTCATGCGCCAATGCCGGTCATCGCTATTATTCTCCGGATCCGTAACAATATAGAACGGCTCTTCACTCCAATTCAAATTGCGCAGAACCGACTCCAGTTCCGACAGTCCTTTTGCGGTTCCGGCCGGTAACTCAGCTCCATGCTGCTCAATCCAGAGAGAAACAAACCTCTCTGCCAGTTTCAAGTCGCCGCTACCCGGAACAGGCTCAGCAGACTCGAGCAGAGAGAGAAGCGAAATCAGGGCAGGTGCACCGCGGATCTCTCTTCCCGCAAATCCTTTTGACAAAGATAAGAGTTTTTTCAGCTTTCCGATCAAATTTCCTAAATCATCAATGGCCTGACCGGAACGGACTGCCTTCTCTCCAGAGACCCTTGAGGGAGAAGGTGAATTAGTTTTCCGGACCTTCCCGCCGGAACCGCTTCCATTCTCCCGTGGTACATGTTTTTTATTCTCTATTTTCATAGGTGTTGTTATTATCGGAGCAAAACAAAAAAAAGCGCAGAATTTACCCTTTCGGTATCTGCGCTTCCAAACTGTGAACAGCTGTTCACTATAACCTCCTGCGGAGATTATCTGTTAAAAAATCAATTCATAAAACCTTTTAGTTTTGGTGGCTCACCCTCATTATTCAACAATAATCAGCCTCCTCAAATCAAAGATTTCCGTTCCGAAGAACTTGTTATAAATATAAAACCTCAGCGTTCCGGAAGCAATCTTTTTTTTAAAAAAAAGATCTTTTTTTCCTCTCCGGAAAACGGCAGACTTGTGATGGAACTTTTAATAAAAAGATAGATAGCCCGGTCTCATAATTATTTAATCCGCACTGAAAACTTGAACATCCATAAACGGTCAACTACTCTTATTATATGAATCGAAAACCTCTTGTCTTTCTACTGGTATTACTACTTTCCCTACTTCCGGTTTTCAGCGGCAATACTGCCTCGAAGCAGATTCTTGTCATGCATTCCTACCATCAGGGTCTCTTATGGACAGACAGCATTACCGAAGCTGTGAAAAGAACATTCGGAGAAGCCGAAGGGCACTATGAACTGTATTTCGAATATCTCGACACGAAAAGGAATTCCGGCTCTGATTACTTTAACAGACTTACAGAATTCGAAAAGCAGAAAACCCAGCTGGCCGAACTGGATTTCGATCTGATAATCTGTTCCGATAATGATGCCCTGGACTTCCTCACCTCCAACGGAAAAGATTTGTTCGGTCCGGTGCCTATTGTATTCTGCGGAGTCAACAATTTCACTCCTGCCATGCTCAAGGGACAGAGGAATATTACGGGGATCACAGAATCAATTGATTTTCATGCCAATATGAAGGCCATAAGCCGTCTCCATCCCGACCGGTCTCATATCATTTTCATAGTCGACAGAACATCGACGGGAAACGCCGTAATGGAAGAGCTCCAAACCGTTGTCAAAGATTACAGCGATCAGTTCACATTCGATTACCTGAGGGATTTCTCCATCGATAACATAGACGAATCCCTGGGAAATCTCGGCGACGGGGACCTGATTTATCTTCTTGTCATGAATATCGATCAGAACGGCGTCTTCATTTCCTACAACGATGCCATATCCATGGTTCGATCCGAAGTTAATGTGCCTATATACGGATCCTGGGATTTTTATTTCGGAAAAGGAATTGTCGGAGGGATGCTTATCTCCGCGACCAGGCAGGGGGAGGAAGCCAGCCGAATCGCACTGCAGATTCTGGAAGGGACACCTCTCGATGCGATTCCCGTAGAAAAAGGGGGCGGCAATCAGTTCGTTTTCGATTACAGAGAAATGGAGAGATTCGGAATCAGTACATCCGATCTGCCGCCGGGGAGTTCTGTCAAGTATGCTCCGGAGTCGTTTTTCAGACGAAACCGGATAACCATACTGACCATAGGCATAACCGCTTCCCTGTTTCTCCTGATCATACTAATAATCAGCTTATATCTGCGAAACAGAAACAGAAGACTGGAGGAAATGAACCGCCTGCTCGACGAAAGAGTCAAGAAGGCGCTATCGGAAGTGAATACACTGAACGGGCTCCTGCCCATTTGCGCCCGGTGTAAAAAAATACGCGATGATTCGGGGTACTGGAACAGGCTGGAAACCTACATAAAAAAACACAGCAACGCCGAGTTTTCCCATGGTTTGTGTCCCGACTGCGCCGCGGAAATATATCCTGAACATTTTAATAAGAAAGAAGAGGCTTGAAAATGAAAAACAAATTGATAACAACGCTTATTTTTCTCTGTCTGCCCCTTGCCTTTGCGGCCGGCGAAGAGAGAAAGACGACCATAGGTCTCCATATACTGGGAGGCGGCCGCTATGATGATGTGAGGATGTGTGTCGGGTCACCCCAGGGCGTAAAAGGCGGCCCGATTATGGAAGTCTATCTCGACATACGCATCCCTGCCGGAGAGAGAGGGACTCTCGCTGTCAATATTCCCGTCATGCGTCCCATATTGTTCGGAGTCGCTTTTCAAATGATGCAGTTCGAGCCGCAGGTCACTTATGAGTATTTATTTCCTACGGGATCGGAGAAAATCGATATTGTTCTGGGGGGAGGATTGGGCGCTGTTTTTCATTACGGCCCCGATTATAATTCCGCACCGGAAGACAGAGGGGAATCCTTTTTTTCCGCAGGACCTTTGTTCACCGCTTCCGCCGGAATCGTTTTTCACGGCAGAAGCGGCAACTGGACTCCGGGAGTGAAAGCATTTTACGCTCCTCTATTTTCTTCCGGTTATGATAACGGCCACGTCCTGGGAGGCGGAGTGGAACTGCACTACGGCTACTAGCCGTTCTGAGCTATATGCATATAGGCCCGGTCTTTCTCGTGGGGGAAAAGATCGGGGAGCATTTTTTCGGCCCCCAGGCTGTTGGCAACCATATACCTTGCGCAGTTGAGATTATTGGTTCGGCAGTATTTCTCTTTCATTTCCTCGACCTGATCCGGCTTGTTGCCCAGTTTATCATTGAAGAAAGGACATTTTTCGATGAATTCGCAATCACCCATTTTTAAAGAACCTCTTTTGAAATTATCTTATGACTAGATATTTTTCTTCTAATAAATGATTTAGTCAAGCTTAAGTCAGGCGATATATCCGAAAAGGATTAAGAGGAGAAAGACAAATTGAGAACTGTGCCCTCTTGCTCGTTTGACGTGAAAGTGAGATCAGCGCCAATTGCCCGGGACATCAGCCTGGCGCTATAGGTCCCGAGCCCCGTCCCCGATTTTTTATTCATGGTAACGTATTTTTCAAAAAATCTCTCTTTTATCTCTTCGGGAATGACCCCTTTGTTATGGACGGAAATGGCTAGACCCGGCAAGCGAGAGATCTCTATCGTGACATCAGAATCGGATGGGGAAGCTTCTATGGCATTTTTGATCAGATTGCTCAGAACCATCTGAATGAGAATTTTTTCAGAAATAATAATCAGACTGTCATTCCGCTCCGCTCGTTTCCCGTCAATGAGAATACGGACCTTGACCTTCTTTTGGGACCGCAGTTCCGTAAGATCGGCTTCGATCTGTCTCAGCAGAGCTATGATATCGGTGTTTTCCGGATTCGGCTGCCATGTCCCTTCTTCTATTTTGTAGAGATAGCGGGAAGCTTCTATGAGCTTCTTCATAGACAGACCTGAATTTCTGATGATATTCAGATATTCCCTGTATTCTTCACTCAGGTTTTTATCGGCGAGCATGATAGCGGGAAAACCGATCACGGAATTGAGAGGCGTTTTTAAATCATGGCGTATAACCCTCTCCAGATCTGTTTTGTACCGCTCGAATTCCCTCCACTCAGTCAGATCGGTAAAGCTGACGATTTTACCGGTTATCTCTCCTTTTTCATTCGTTAGAAGAGCGCTGTATCGGGCTACGGTTCGCTCCTTCCCCTCTTTGGAAATAAGAGTCCCCACCGATTCTCCCGATTTGTCAAAATGATATTCCGAAAGAGACTGCTCCACCCGGGGAACCAGAATGGTTTCATTGACCCCGACCAATTCCTTTTTCTCATACCCGGTCAATTCCTCTGCCTTCATATTGAAATCCAGTATCCGCCCGCTCTGGTCGACGGTGTAGGCGGCACTGGGATTATGGTGGAAAATGAGTTCGGCATACTCTTTCGAGGCATTAAGCTCCCTGGTTCGTTTCTGAACCTCTTCGCTGACCTGTGAAAGGTTCCGCTCCAGAATCCAGCTGTTCAGAATATTAACCGCGGAAATAAGTATGACAAAAAACAGAGAATAGGGCAGATAAGCCTGAGAGAAAGTCTGAAGATCTCTTTTTAAAAAATACAGAACTGTCAAATAAACGACGCAATAGATGGTAATGGGAATGGAGTATCTGCGACCGCCGTATATGGAGGCAAATGAGATAATGAGAACAAAACCGAGAATCTCAACTTCCCGGAATTCTCCGACAATCTGGGAAAATGAGAGAATAAAAGTAAAAACAAACAAAACCGCCGGAACTGTAATGCGGTAATACCCCTTAAGAAGGAGGAGAATCATAATGGGACTAACCGCTCCGATCATAAAAAAACCGGGATTGTCCCAAAGATGGCCGGATAGAAAATCACTTATGGAAAAGAATATGCAGAAAATAAAAATGGCCAGGAGAATCAGTAAGAGAATAAAAGCTTTATTGCGTTCCGTGGAATCGAGAGAACTGTAATGTTTATTAAATCTGTTTTTACCCAGCATAAAGTATTGTACCCGAATTTCTCCATTCCCGTTCATTTTTTTGCGCAAGAATGCTCATAGATAGCGTGCCTGATGACCTGTTATTAATTATCTTACCTATAGGCAGAGGATTCAAACATATTAAAAAATTATCCCTTTGTTTTATAGCTTGCAAAAGAGTACAATTTCATTAGACGATGAAACAGAATGACTCTTTATCCAATATTATTCTTGTAATGATTCTTATACTTTTTACCGGGGTCGAATCCTTTTCATTCAGCTTGCTCATAATTGATTCGCAGGCAGCCGATCCCTATATCCCTGTGAGGGATTCCCTACTGGCAGAACTGGAAAGGAAGGGATTCTCCGAAGGAGGCATCCTCGATATCAGCTTATGGTCTCTCGCCAATCAGGAAGGACTGGCTAAACGGGCCTGGCTGACGGAAAAAGATAAAGATTACGATCTGATTTTTATAAACGGGACTGTGGCTGCAGCCCAATTCAGCAGTTTCGCTCTGAATAATTTCAGATATAAATTCCTTTTCGGAGCCGTCACGGATCCTGTCAGCCTGAACCTCATTAAAGATTTTTCAAGTCACCCCTATTCCAACTTTACCGGAGTTGCCTATCCTGTTCAGGTACGGGAAAGATTGAGGTTTATCATGGCCGTTCTTCCGGAAGCAAAGGATATCGGTTTTATCTATGCCGATATGTCCCAGTCCCGCAGTTATCGCAAATGGCTTGATGAAATTCTCATCGAAGAAGAATTCCAGTCGCTGAATTTTCATTTCCGCACAGTCGAATTTGTACAGAGCGAAGCCGGCCATATCAGAATGGCCATGCTATCGGAAAAATATATAATTGAACTGGATCCCATGGTGGATATCTTTCTCTCTCCCAACGACCAGATGGGTGTCCAGCCGGAGTACGCAAGAACCATTCGCCGCCTATCGGGAAAGCCGCTTATCGGCTTGGGGGAAAAGGATGTAATGGAAGAATGGGGGGCGGTCATGTCCATCTTTCCCGATCTTGAACAGATGGGAGTCCAGCTGGCCGGAATGGCGGAAAAACTTCTAACCGGTACGCAAATAGGGGAGATTATACCGCAGTGGCCCGAAACGGGTGTCGCTTTCAATCTGAAAGAAGCAGAGAGGCTGGGCATAACCATCCCTGAAGAGTATCTGCGGAAAGCGGGAGATAAGGTGATCCGGTGATGTCTCTAACTCGTCTTAAGCCTGAAGCACTTATCTCTTTCCTTGACAATGCAAACCATCAGAATAAACTTTTAATATAGGAGCCCGTAGATTTCGGGTTACCTTTTACAGGAGGAATAAATTGGAGAAGAAGATACTTGATGCCTTAAACAGACAGATAAATGAAGAAATGAATTCCATGTATATTTATATGGCGATGGCTGCCGACCTTGATGAAATGGGATGGGGCGGGATGGCCCACTGGATGAGAAAACAGGCCCAGGAGGAACTGATGCATGCCCTTAAAATCCAGGGATATGTGAAAGACAGACAGGGCCGCGTGGTATTTAAAGAGGTGAAAGAGCCGCAGTTAACCTGGAACACACCGCTGGAGCTTTTCAAAGCCGCCCTTGCCCATGAAAAGTATATTACCAGCACGATTCACAAACTGGTAAAGCTCTCGCGGGACCTCGATGATATAGCCACGGAAGTGTTTCTGAACTATTTCGTTACCGAACAGGTAGAAGAGGAAGACGCAGCCCATGAAATCGTAGACGCTCTTGAGAAAATCGGCAACAGCGCGGGTCCACTTTATCAGGTTGACTCCTGGCTGAGAAAAAGGGAATAGCCTGTCAGTGAGATCTTGAATCAGTTTTTATGCTGCTTCGATGGGGAAATCCGGCGATTGGTCTGATGAAATCGCCGGATTTTTTCAGAATCGATGCTGCGAACAATATCTCTTCAGCTGCGTATCATACGTCGGATAGACTTTTCCGATGGCTTTCTCAATTTCATTGCGGAATTCATTTTTATCGAAATCACTGACATCTAATATAACATTTTCCAACTCATTGGGACCGAAGCTGAAGCGGCCGGCAACGATACCGATAAACTCGCCCCGCTTCATGATGTAATGGAGAATCTTAAACGGTTCGGGATTAAAGCGGTTCTTGAGCGCCGCTTCGTTTGATCGCACAAGATAGTCATTTAAATCCAGCACAAATGTCTTGTCGGGAACTGTTCCGGCGCATGTGGCTATTTCATCCTCGTCGCCGGACAGAATGAATCCTTTAACGCCTGAAACTACTTTTCCCTTAAAAATCCCCTTTTCCTCAAGAGATGAGATAGCGCGCTTTATGTCTCTGTTTGAAAATCTGGTAAAGGACTTGATCATGGATTCATCCGCAAATACATTCAGAAAGGCAAAGCGTCTCAGGATCTCCTCGACGGCCTGTTCCTTTGTATAAGCATTGAGATCCAGATGAGAAAACTCATCTTCGAGAATATACCACGATCTGTCCCACTCGCCATCGACCTGGTCTTCAAAAACAATAAAGGCTTTTTGGAGCTTCTGCAGCGAAGCCGATATATGTTTGGACAGCAGACCCGTAATTTCTTTTATCATATCGATATTCATAGGGCCTTCGCTCCTGAGGATTTTCAATACGGTCATATCAATATCAGAATAAACGGAAATGTCTTTTTTATAGGCCGCCATGAAGAGGGGAAGCTCATCGGCGAAGATATATCCTATGCTTCCTCCGCGGAAACGGCCTTTGATGATAGTTCTGTCGGAGCGTAAATTATTGTTCTCTGTCCTGTCATCCCTATCGGTTCTGTATTGAATAATCGGCGGCTCTCCGGGCGTCGTCCAGAAAAGAGTCGGAACAGGCGACATGAGGCGGAACAGCTGTTCATAATCCCCCCAGTGCTCACCGTCAATTAGATTCTGTCGTTTCATTCTCAGATATGTGATGCTCTCTTTCATATTCTCCCCGTCTCTTATGTCCCGGTTTCTGTCATTTCAAATGGAATTTTACAATGATCTCCAATAAAAGTTAACAGGTCTCTGATTCCCGGTCCATAGCGGCGGATCCAGATGATTTTAAGGAATTATTCCCTTCTCCAAAGCATCGGCTTTCTTTTTCCTGTAGAGCATTGTATGAAAGCATATGAACTCTCCAAGATATCAGCGATGTCCGTCTTCGACCGCCCCAGGGAAAAGATTCTGAACAGGGGCCCCGAAGCATTGAGCGATCTCGAACTGATGGCCATTCTGATCGGCAGCGGATCCAGGCTGAACCCGGTGGAAAAACTCGCAGCAAAAGCCCTTCAGCTTGTCGACAGCGATCGGGGGATTATCCGGGCCGATGACTTTCTCGCCATCGACGGCATCGGTCCGGCTAAGGCGACCTTGCTTGCCGCATCGATGGAATTGTCCTGCGGGCGGCAAGCCTGGTGGTAGGCGCAGCAGATATCCCCGTCTGTTTTAATGTGGAAAATTTTCTACATTAACTGATGAGGTGAAAGTCTCACGTCCAGTTCTAAAGCTGATTAGAGGAGGTGATCCCTCCGTTTAGACAAAATTACAGGAGCAGAGCCAGAAAGTCTAAAAAGCCATAGCGCGAGCATATGAAACTGAAAAAGATGAAATTATATCCCGAATTTTAAATGTAGTAAATTTACCATATAACAACTTTATTCAAGCCGGGAATGTAAAAAACAAACCCAAGGGCTGTTGCAATTTTACTTTTGCTTTTGCATCAGCCCTAATTTAATACATCTATTCTATTTTACGAATGAGATTAGAACCTCTATCTGACACATAGAGTGGTCCCGAACCGGTGATGGTAATTCCTGCCGGTCCACTAAAAGTTGCCAGCACACCTACCCCATCATCAGAACCGGCAGTACTACCCCAAACCCCCAATAGTTAAATAGATAAATAGTTAAAAAGCCCGAACAGCCCGAACCCGTCTTAAGTTGTCCTTAGAGACGCTGCCCTGGAGACCAATTAGGAAGGTCTGGCTCCACGCGTTGCTACTATTGCCCTCGGACGACGACCAATAGTTGCTTTCATCGAAACCGCCAACACCGTTGTTTGAGTTTGTGCCGTCATTAACCAGGTTATCCCAGATCAGATCTAGCTCATCTTTAGACGGTAAAAACCAATCGTTAAGACCACCTCCGGTATAATTTCTGCATACCTGTGCCGCGCTTCCAGTGTGTTCGGCTTGATCTATGATTGCATTACTGTTTGCCAATCCTGTTCCTATTGCCGTTGAGGTATTGCCATTTACAGTTGTTTGTGTTGAACCGCCTTCTATCCATACCTGTGATGTACTCTGATCACTTGGCGCCGCCTCAAGTCCATGCAACCCGCCATCAGTTACGTAGAATACAATACCTACGCCACTTGGCCCGGTGTCGCCTATGGCATAAGTTACAGCCGGAGTGCCTCCTCCCATATCACACCCGGTTGCCAGCAATAACGATGCCGCAATCAAGAGACCTAAAATAATGCTCTTTTCCTTCTTCATACACGCTCCTCAAATTTTATTTTTTCCATACCATATTTTAGTATGGTATGGTTAAGACCTTATTTCTCCGCCCGCACGGATGCGGACTCTTAAGTTTGCGTCCAAGCTAAGCCCAGTCCTTGCCGCGTTAGTCGTTGTAGACGTAGGTTGTTCACAACTCATAAAGATAAAAAACATCAAAAATAATAAAAGAATAAAGATTTTTTTTCATACTCACTCCCATAAAAACTTTTTATATTAATGAATCCTGTTTCATATTAAAGCCACGTCTACATTGAGTTTATAAATAACAAATATTTTAAAGCCTAATAACAACTAAGGAAGGAAACATCATATTGTAAATTTTAAGATATTGAATTTATTTCATTTGAGATTTGTCTGTAGTGTTTTACGAAAAACAATGTAGTGTCGGGTGAAATTTACTTTAAATAAGATTTATTTTTAAAAAGAAACTGAATAAGTTCCGAATTATCTGAAACTCTAAGTTTTTCCATTATTCGTTTCTTATAAGTACTGACAGTCCTATCTGAGAGTTTAAAATCGTAAGCAATTTCTTTTAAAGATACGCCATGATATATTTTTTTGGCTACTTCCAGTTCCCGATCAGAAAGAGCTATAAAAGGAGATTGAGTACTCAGTTTCTTTTTCCTAAGGATCAGGAAAACCAAACGAGTCATAAAGAGAAGAATAAACAATAATATAAAAAACAGCACTATTTGCCATCTGGTAAAAACTGAAATGTTTTTCAAGGGCTTATTAATAAAAACACCATCTTTTCTGGCTTTAGTCGTCAAATCCCATTTTTCCAGTTCATTCCAATCATATGCATACAGATATTGTGTTGCTCTTTTCTTTTCAATTTTATATCCGTTTATTTCGCTGATTATAATTTCACCTACAGATTTTCCTAAATCAAAAGGAGATGACAAGTAACCGCCGACAATTCCATACCCAAGAATAATTTCGGAATCTGCGAATATAGGCGATGAGCTAACTTTATTTAACTGCGAGACAACTTCACGAGGATTTAAGATTTCATCTCCCCTTCTTTTTGCAACAGGAAGACAAAATAAAACACTTTTCGGTGGAAGGGATTTAACTGATTCGATTAAGTCATCCATATTCATATTTAAAAATACAGTTATTCCAACGTCTTCTTTTTTTAATTCACTTAAAAAATCATTGTACTGAAATGCATAGCTCTCTGTATCATTATTAGCGACAACATAAACAGAATCGGCCCCAGACAAACGTAGCATCTCACTGACAATTTCTGCGTATTTATTATTATTTGAAAAATAATAGTCATAATTTTTAATATCTTCAAAATTGTTCCTAATACCAACTTTAAGACTCTCCGGAAAAAGATCGGAGTTTTCTTTAAGAAAATGACTTGCAGATGGCCCTGTTGTGACCAAAAATTGAGGATTTATCTTCTCATACTTGGTGCTAAGTAAAAATTCCATTAAATCGAACTGGTTTTTTTCATTAAAGGAGCCAACATCAAGATATTCAGTGAAGAGATTATATCTTATATTGTTACTATCTAGTGAAAATTTTAAACCTGATTCAAAAGATTCTGACCATGGAGCATTACTATTTCCCGTACCAAGGATAAAAACATCGACAATTTTCAGGTCTTGAGAGAAACAATTGAAAGTGGTGACCAAGACCATAAAAGATGTAAAAATCAGTCTTTTAAAGAAAAGCACAATTACCTACCAATAATACACTCATCTGAATTTAGCCATCTCCCTTGGAATCTTTTAATGACTTGGAAAATCACTATACTTTATCTATACATAAAAGATCTATAAACTTAAATTATAGTTTGATCCTGAAATTATTTTCAATTATCATTTGCCTATTCTTTCAACAACTAAACCTTAAAAGGTTCTTTTTGAAAAACCTAAATAATTTATCCACAAACCAATCTCTTTGAATTTTCATAAATCACTACACAGATTTTCGTTAAAAAAGTCTTAAAGTGGCGGAAGGAAAAAATGGAAAGAACAAAAGTATTTCGTATCGATCTTTTCATTTGTTTATTATCAGTTACGACAGGATGTAAACAAGCCACTGATCCCGATGTAGTGAATCCTACAGCAGGAGGAGGAACAATAACTACCACAGGAATCACTTCTACATCAGAAACATTAATCTGGACAAAAGGAACTGTCGAAAATGATTTACCATTAAACCTGTCCCAATAAGTATAAAAATAAAAGAATTACTTCTATATAATAACCATTTTTATTTGAAATAAAATCCCATATTTTCGAAGTACGATTCCCATTTATCCAGTATTAATACATATGAAAACATACCAACTCGAAAAAATATCATCCATGTCTGTCTACGACCGTCCCAGAGAAAAAATAATAAACCGCGGGGCAGAAAGCCTCTCTGACATTGAACTTATGGCGATACTTATCGGGAGCGGTACAAAAAAACACCCCGTAGAAAAACTGGCATCCAAAGTGCTTCAACTTGTCGATGATAACCAGGGGGTTTTTGAAGCGGAGGATTTTCTTTCAATCGAAGGTATCGGACCGGCAAAAGCAACTCTTCTGGCTGCCTCCATGGAGCTATCGAGGAGAATCTACAGCCCCCGGAACAAAAAGATAAAGTCTCCATCCGATGTCGGAATGTGTCAACATAGATGAAGTATGATCTTTGAAATATTTATGCAGACTTCCTTTCTGATTTCTGTTTCAGTTCTATCCTGGTATCAGCAGTTGGATTCAGATATACAACATGCTTTTTCGGCAGCTGTTTGACGCCATTGCTCCA